>JABJMI010000798.1 GCA_018659505.1 Planctomicrobium sp. | reverse complement strand
GGGGCTTCCCAGTCGAGCATTTCTCCGGCACAAAACAGACCGGGGTGAGATTGAACCATTAAGTGTTCATCTAAACTCTCCAATCGAACTCCACCCGCTGTGCTGATTGCTTCTTCAATCGAGCGAGCAGCGGTCAATCGGATCTTTAAGCCTTTGATGGCATGTGCGAGTTGTTCCGATGAATTCATTTGCTCTTTCGCGAATTCATACAGCAACCCAGTTTCGACTCCTTGCAACTTGAGTTGTTTTCTCAAGTGGTTGGAGAGAGACTTCGATCCGCGCGGGACGGAAAGTTTCTTCAAGACTTGCTCTTCGCTGAGATCCGGGAGCAGATCAATTTCGATCACCGCTGAGCCATGCTCAGTGATTTCGTCACGAAGCAAAGCAGATGCGGAGTAAATGACTCCGCTTTCGAGACCATACTCGGTAACGACACACGAACCTTGACTATTGAATTTTTCTCCGTTTGTATTTGTGAACGAAAGTCCGATGGACTTCAATGGTTCGCCTGCGAACTTCTCACGGAAATGTGGGCTCCACTCGATTTCGAATCCGCAGTTTGCCGGTCTTAACGCAGAGACTTCAATCCCTTGAGCATCCAGCATCGAAACCCACTTTCCATCCGAGCCAAGTTTGGACCAACTCGCTCCCCCCAAGGCAAGAATCACGGCATCGGTCTTGATATGTTGAGTACCTGAAGACGTTTCAAAAATAAGCTCTTGATCTGTCGTCCAGCCTTGCCAGCGATGGCTTGTGTGGAAGATCACTCCTGCTAATTGCAGTCGCTGTGTCCATTTTTGTAAGAGCGGAAATGCTTTGAGATCTTTGGGAAAGGCTCTGCCGGATGGACCGGTGAAGGTTTCGATTCCGAGTTGATGGCACCATTCGCGAATTTGGTCGGGACCAAAATTTTCTAACCATTTTCGCATCGTTGCCGAGTTCGGACGATAGCGATCTACAAATTGATCGAAAGGTTCATCATGAGTCAGATTCAACCCACCCTTACCAGCGACGAGAAACTTGCGACCGATGGATGATTTAGCTTCATAAAGTTGGACATCAATATCACGACCAGACAGCACTTCCGCTGCCATCAACCCCGCCGGTCCACCACCGATTACTGCTACGTTTTTCATTGTGTTTTCGTCTATCAGTTTCATAGGGTGGGTGAAGCAATCCGTTGGTGGAATGGTGGGTTACGTTCTCGGTTTTCCCGATAAATAAAAGTTGGTTTTGATTTCGCGGCTGATTGCGTAACCCACCGTGCAGATGTATCGACGAACTCCACCCACCCTACAAAACTAATCCGAAAGCTTGGACAAAAATTGTGATAAGTTTTCGTCCAAGGTGAATATCTGAAAGTCAAAGTCGTTATAGTAAACTTGACCATAGTTCACTTCTGAACAACCGATAGCAACTACATTTCCTCCCAAAATCCCTAAGCATGGAAACACCTCATGCTCACTTAAATGCGGAAGAAATCTTTCGTAAATCAACTCTAATTCATCTTCTGGGAAGGCTTCTTCAATTTCAAGGAAATCATCAGGTATCTCGCTGCTTAACTTAGGGTAATTCGAAACTTGCACTTGCTTTCCGACTGCTTTTGACAAGTCGTATCCATTAATATGGTCAATGATTTCTCTCAAGAGTTGATGATTCTTCATGCGCTTAAATTTCGATGCCGAACGGGTGGCACGACTCAGAACGTAACGGAGTGAAGTGATGGGCGTGGCGTGCGCGGGGTTGAGGTTGATGTAACGAAGTACGTCCATCGCGCAGTTGCCACGACCACCGTTCCGCTCCGCTTCACTCAGGTCGTGCCACCCGATCCCGGGTTAAGGCGGTGAGGAAGGAGGTGGGGGAAGTGGTGCGATCAGTCTAGCGAAGGAAGATCCTGACGGTCATTCGATCCTTCCGTCAGATCGTTAATGGATGTTTCACCAGTGAAAAGCACGCCCCCCAATTCGATCCGACCGTTGTCGTCAACATAGTCTAACTCTTCAACTGAATGAACTCCCTTACATTCGATAGTCACGACTTCACCCTGACTATTTCGATAAGACTCGGAAAGCGTATTAATCATCGACATCCCCTGTTTACGAGCGTCGTCTTCTGACGATGCCGTCAAGAAGAATGACGACATTTGGATGATGCCCTTGCCTTCCGTACCGACAGTGACCTCGGATACAAATTGGACAACAAAAGGAATTCCCTCACTACGGCTGATGGATTCAATGATTGAGTTTGACAAGGTACGTCCTTTCTTTAACTATCCGCCCGCCGCTTGAATCAACAGTTTTCTTAGGGTGGGTGAAGCAATCGGTTGATTGAAAGGTGGGTTACGTTCTCGGCAGTCCTGAAAAGACAGGTCGAATTTTTTCAACACCCTATTGCGCAACCCACCATTCACGTGGATCGACGAACTCCACCCACCCTACATTGGTCAAACCAACTCTTCAATCGGTGTTGCATCATCAAGGAGATATTGTGGTCGACCTTGGGGGTCGATGAGGGTGGTTTGTAATGCATCGAGTCCTAGATTTCGATACAGCGTTGCAAAGACATCTTTATAGGTCACCGGGCGGGATACGGGTGTCGCTGCGAGGCGGTCGGTTTCTCCGATCACTTGCCCGGTTCGCATTCCGCCGCCAGCCAGCAAGCAGGGACCAACACGAGGCCAGTGATCGCGTCCACCTTTGGAGTTCACTTTAGGAGTCCGTCCAAACTCTCCCCAGACGACAATCGAAACATCATCGAGCATGCCACGTTCCTCCAGATCGGTGACGAGTGCATGTAGGCCGTGATCGACAATTGGCATCAGTGTTCGCATTCTGGAGAAGTTACTGGAATGTGTATCGAAGTCGCTGATCGAGACGCTCACAACACGTACTCCAACTTCGATCAATCTGCGTGCGAGTAAAAACTTCTGTGGAGATGTCGGACCTTCGCTAGTGTAAGAAGCGAGGTCTTCGCTGCGCGCTGGTGCGGTGAACTTCGCCATCACCGTGGGGTCTTCTTGTGACAGGTCCATCGCTGCTGCGAGTTTTCCAGATGTGAGGATGCCGGTTGCCTGTTGGTGGAATTCATCCATCGCGAGCATCATTCCACTGGCGTCAAGTTTTCTTTGAATTCGATCAAGACCGGTTAATAGCGACTGTCGATTATCGAGCCTCTTAACGGTGATGTCTTCATTCAGCTCCAAGCTCATTTGGTGGTCTTCACCGAGGCGTTTCAACTCACCTTTCATGCCCGCTTCAAGTTCGCGCGAAAACAGGTTTGAAATATCTGGTCGGAACGGTTTATAAGATGGCCCCAAAAAACCAGGACGAGCACTATTTCGCACGAGTGGTCGTCCCTGCATGATGTCGACAAATGCGGGCGCAGCGTCTTCTGGACTACCCCATAATTTACTAATGACGCTCCCCATCGCTGGTCGTCCACCGAATGAAGCAAGGTCTTTCAAGCTGTAACCGGACTGACATTGAAAGGCATCATGCCGACCCGCCGATCCGACAAGCGTTCGAATGAACGCAAATCGATCTGCGATGGAAGCGACCTTCGGCATCAGTTCACAGATTTGAATGCCTGAGATCGCTGTCGAGATGGGACCGAATTCACCACGGATTTCAGCGGGTGCGTGTGGTTTAGGATCAATCGTTTCCCACTGCGGAGGACCACCATCCAAGTGAATGTTGATCACTGCTTTCTTGGAATTTCGTATGCCAGCTTGTGCTTCCAGCTGTAGTAGATTCGCCAGCGACAAGCCGCCGCAGCCCATCGCCCCGATACGTAGAAATTCTCTGCGATGGATTCCATCGCAGTGTGAATAGTTTTTTTCGAGGAGTCGAATCATGTCGAAAGTCGCGCATACAGTTCGTTAAGTAGTGATTAGTATTATATCACACTTAGCCGATCTGCGTGCAACCCATTCTCTGAAACCATCTCCAAGAGCAATTTAACCGACAGCAACAATTTTTAAATTCACCAGTTGCTCAATCGTTTCTAGCATCGATTCGCGGTCGGCTTTTGGGGTTTGACGAATCAATGTCCTTAACTTATGAGATCCATGTTCAAGACTCTTGAGAAGCGAGGTTGCCTGCGAGTCGACGACGACTGTGAGAACTTCTTCTTCAGTTGAGTAGAATAAAACCGCCGCTGGGACTCGAGTAAGACCGTCGAGGAGTGCTTGAGTTTCAAATGTCGCCCAGACATGGACCGGGTTGATATGAACAGATTCTGAAAGATGTTTGGCAGAGTTTTTATCGAAGGGGCCACCTTCATTGAGAAGTCTTAAGAACCTTTGATGAGCGATTCTTTTTTGTAAAGCAATGAACTCGACCGCGTGTCGCGATTGTTGGTCGACAATCAGGTCTCGCTGTTCATCATTCATTTCGCTTCGCGATTCGAGCCAGTTGAGGAATCTGTCGCAATCAGAGCGATCCGTATCCGAGGAACGAGAGGGGACTTCGGTCAGGTAATTCTCGACGAGACAGGAGAACTCTTGGAAGTCATCAACGAGCGTGGCACAGGCATCTTTGATGTCGTTGACTCGACGTTTTTCAGAACCTGAGAGGTCGAGTTTGTGGGGCGTTGATTCTGTTGTGTGACGGGTTTGAGTTTCGAGCGAGGTGATCATGGTTTTTAATTCCAAGCCATTTGAGTTGTCTTACGGTGCCGTCACAAGGAGATCGCCTTGACAGGGAGTTCACAATCTCTTCGTGCGACACCAATTTGGTATTAAGCTGTTCATTTCTCGTCCGTCTTGAGGAGAGGATTACTCGATTCATCGCTTCGCTGCATTGAACAAAGAGTCAGATAATGTTCTTCCCCTTGCCCCTCAATCCCTTGTCCCTCAATCCATTAAAAAGAGCCCCTCGCTCCCCCCGAAGTCGAGAGGCTCTCGTCGTACCGTTACTGAACAGAGATGGACAGGTTGTCTTCCTGAGCAGCATCGATACACGCTTCAATAACATCTTCTGGAATTGAGAAATGTTAGTCCCCGCACGGAAGATCCTTCTCACCGGCGAGAGCCTAACTATGGAAACGCTTTGAATAACTTCGCAGCGATTGATTGTCTTGGTTCTGAAATTGCAATTTGAGTACCGAACAGGAGTAGAACTTGAACCAAAGTTGGTAACTCCTTTCAGATTAGGACTTACGGCTAATTATGGTCGTTACAATCTAAACATTGACGTGTTGTCAGAATGCTGAAAACGAGAATCAATGTGATTACAGAAGCCTGTTTTTTACCGATTGGAAGAGTCGTTTTGGCTGCTTGAATCGCCCTGTTCCATCTGATACCGTTCTCGCTTGTCTAGCGTCTGGCGAAGTGGTGAAGACCAATCCCTTAATGACGCTCATCCTTATCAGCTGAATCTTCTGGGCATGAATAGTGTCCGTATCACGCTGAACGATCACGCACTTCTGAACTTGCTGAGAAAAGAGTAATCCAATGTACAACGTGACTTTAATTCCTGGTGACGGTGTTGGTCCGGAAATTACCGAAGCGACTCGTAAATGTATCGATGCCACCGGTGTGAAAATCGACTGGGATCATCAAGAGTGCGGAATTGAAGTCATCGAAAAAGAAGGTTCAGTTCCTGACCGCGTCATGGATTCCGTCCGCAAGAACGGGATCGCCTTGAAAGCGCCTATTACGACTCCAATCGGCAAGGGTTTCCGCAGCGTCAATGTTTTTCTTCGCCAGGAACTCGGTCTCTACGCCTGTGTTCGTCCTTGCAAAACCTATAAAGGTGTGCGGACTTACTTCGAAGATTCAAACGTCGATTTAGTCCTGATTCGCGAAAACACTGAAGATCTCTACGCCGGCGTAGAATTTCAGGCAGGAGATGAGAAGACTGGTGAGTTGATCAACACGATCAACGAATACGCAACTGGCAAGAAGATCAACACCGGACTCGATACGACCGGTGTCAGCATTAAGCCGATTTCTTATGAAGGAACTCGCCGCATCGCTGATTACGCTTTCGATTATGCAGTAAAGCAGAATCGCAAATCGGTCACTTCGGTTTGCAAAGCGAACATCATGAAGTTCACCGATGGCTTGTGGTACGACGAAACACGTGCTGCCGCTCTTGCTTACGGAGCGAAATTTGAATGGGAAGAACTCGCAGAAGGTGTCTCTCCCGATGCCGAGTTAGTTGGAAAAGTTAGTGACGCAAGTGCTGTCACCTACATGGAACGACTCATTGACAACATGTGCATGCAACTGGTTCAAAAGCCAGAGCAGTACGATGTGATGGTCACTCAGAATCTGTACGGCGACATCCTCAGCGATCTCTGTGCTGGTCTGGTTGGTGGTTTAGGTGTTGCTCCTGGAGCAAACATCGGTACCGAAGCTGCCATCTTTGAAGCAACTCATGGTTCTGCTCCAAAATACAAAGGACAGAACAAAGTGAATCCGGTTGCTTTGATTCTCTCCGGAAAAATGATGCTCGATCATCTTGGAGAACAAGAAGCCGCTGCGAAGCTCGACCGTGCTGTCGCTGCCGTTATCGAAGAAGGCAAAGACGTTACCTACGACATGAAGCCAGAGCGAACCGATCCAACCGCAGTTGGAACACAGGAAATGGCGGAAGCAATTTGCAAGAAAATGCAAGCAGAGTAATTGTTCTGTCAATGAGATATTCAAAAGCCGAAGCAATTTGCTTCGGCTTTTTTTGTGCGCTGTGTGTTGGCTTTCTTGTTCAGATGAAGAAAAATTATCTCAGCGGCTCTGCGTGATTCATACTTTCTGGAACCCAGCAATATATAAAGACCACTTCGCGAGTCTCTCAATGGATGTTGTTCTGTGACAACTCTCTCTTTTCGATCTTTTCATGGAGGAAAATTGTTCTCGAGACCACGAATCGATAATTTCTATACCTGTATTCCTTCGCGACTTCGAGTTGCCGGAACTTATTTCGTTCGTCTGCGTGGAACGAATGGTCAATATGGATATAATGAATTCCCACCCGAATTCGTCGAAGTGCTCATTTTAGAGCTTTCAGAAATCATAAGAGGACACCTTACCAATGTTGAAACAATATTCCCTTCCGATCTGCCTGGGCTTGCTGACTTTATTGTCAATAACTTCAGTCAATGCTCAGGAAACGATCAAAGACGCCAAGCAAAAAGCGAAAGATCTAGGACCGAAGGATGTTCTTTTGGGTGATGGTGATCTCCTACAGGGGATTTCTGGCAAAGGAGAATTGAAGCTCTATCAAATCCGGAAATGGCTGAAGGATCCTGAAGTCCATCGAGTGATTAATCCTCAATTACCGCTCGGTCTGGCAGCTGCTCAAGCATCAATCCAGGGCATCGATGAGAACCCGATGACACAAGCGAAGATTGAACTCGGGAGACAACTCTATTTCGATACACGACTCTCAGCCGATGAAACCGTCAGTTGTGCCTCTTGTCACCATCCCGATGAAGGATACGGTCGTCAGACGCAATTTGGAGTCGGCATTGATGGACAAGAAGGAGGACGGAATTCTCCCATCAGCTATAATCGCATCGTCTCAAATCTCCAGTTCTGGGACGGTCGTGCCGACTCACTTGAAGCACAAGCAATCGGACCAATCGCGAACCCCATCGAAATGGGTAACACTCACGATGCTTGCATTGAAACCCTCAAACTGATTCCTGGCTACAAACTTCAGTTTAATGCTGTCTTCGGACAGAACCCGTTCAATATTGAAAATGTCGGCAAGGCTCTAGCAACCTTCGAACGTGCTCTCGTCACCGGTCCAACACCTTATGATTACAACGAAGCCATCGCGAAGTATTCTAAACTCGATGAAGAAACGCTGAATGAGCTCATCGAAGATGATGAAGACTTCAAAGCAGCCTACGAAGCAGAAGCCAAAGCTGCCAAGAAAAACCCGATGTCCGAAGGTGCATTACGCGGACAAAAACTCTTCTTCAGCGAACGTGTCAACTGTGCTGCCTGCCACGCCGGAGCGAACTTCGCTGATGAGAAGTATCATAACCTCGGCGTTGGAGTAGAAGCCGAAAAACCAGACGTTGGACGTTATGAAGTCACCAAAGACGCCAAAGACTGGGGCGCCTTCAAGACCCCCACAATTCGCAACGTCATTCACTCCGCACCGTACATGCACGATGGTTCACAGAAAACTCTGATGGAAGTCGTTGAGCACTACAACAAAGGTGGAATCCCCAACAAAAACCTCAGCGACAAAGTCAAAAAGATCAATCTCACCGATCAGGAAAAGAAAGATCTCGTCGCCTTCATGGAAGCACTCACCGGTTCGTTTCCGAAAGTTGAACGAGCGAGGTTGCCTGAGTAGAAATATGTAGAGCGTCGCCCACAACCCAAGATTCTGGAAATTTTAAAATCCTGTTGTATTCGTCGGACCTAATTGCATGTTTAATTGGTTGCGAAAAAACAAGGCTGTTAGCTATCCCAATCCTGATGATTGGAGTTCCGGCACTCCCGACCAAATTGAACGACTAAAGCGTTCCTACTCAGAACTTCGGAAGCGAAAAGTTCCAGTCTATGGTGGTCCACTTTTTGTTGAAGATCAATCAGAGGTTGTTGGTCAATCGCATCAAGATGTGGCAAGACGGGCGTTGATTCTCTTTGCTGTAGAGCTGCAAGCCGAGGGAGTGTCACGTGACGAAACACATTCAATTCTTGACACTCTCGAGCTCTGGGAATTCGTAAGCCCAAAAGAGAAGGAGTTCCTTTTCAACGAGAATCCAGACCCCCTCGAATCTCAAAAATTAGTTTGGCGTTTAGAAAGTATTTGGGTTCTGATGTGGGCTCTTGGTTACATTGAGGAATTGGGATGGCCGTCAGGAATGTGTGATGTACCGAAACTTGTTGGGCTGCTCGAGCCACACGAGAAAAGTACCGAGTTCATCACGAAAGCAGCATTGCGTTCAATAAGCGATTTACTCGATGCTCAGGATCTCACAATGCGGATCCACTGGGCAATACGGGACGCATACTTGCATCATCAAGGAATCATCCCGGAGGACTTAGATTGGTCTGGGAAGAGCAATTCGGTTCTAGTTGCGGAATCGGCGGTTACTGGTGTCATAGAACAGCGACACTACGTGCTTAACTGGCTTCTCAATTTTCTTTCTCCAGAAGATTGGGATAGTGTGGACACTCCAACTTGATTTACACGTTAATATTTTTTCTCCGTGATCTCAGTGCCTCCGTGTTTCAATTTTTTTCAACAACAAAGCAGCCACTGAAAATGACTTACTTGTTCCAATGTCCGAAGCGATTTTTTTTATCCGCTGCTGGTTGAGGTGGCAACGCATCTAGGGTGGAGATGCCTTCGGAGTACAATAATTCTCCGGTGTAACCATCATGGAAACTGACGACGACTTGCGGTGCATCGTAAGCGAGGAATTGATATCCCGCTCCTTCTTTGCGTCCTGCTTTGACGATGTTGTTTACGTTGATGACAGAGTAAACCGTGTGACGTTGCCGTAGGTAATGAACATTGTCGGGATACCCGCCGAGCCATTTGATTTTGATCGTGCGTCCTTCGCTATCGAACCAGCCTCCTAATGGAGGCAAGCCTGCGGTCCCAATTGGATGATTCGCAGAGTTGACGGGTGAGACTAAAAACTCCCAAACATTGTCTGTGATTTGTGCAGCTACGGGATGATGTACATCACCGGTTAACAGTAGAACCGGCTTCTCCAGTTTGTCGAGAACGGCAGTCAACTCTTCGCGTTCATGGACGAAACCACAATAGCCATCCCCTTTCGATTCTGTTGATTCACCTCGCATGTGATAAGCGCTGTGGTAGATGAACCACGGATCGGGAGAGATCACAAATACGAATTCCGCTTTGGTGCTTTTTACCGTTTCGAGGAACCATCGCTTCTGAGTTTCGCCCAGCACAAATCGATCAGCATCGTGCGACTTTTTGACGCCCAGCCATTTTGAGCGTTCACCCCGAGTGTCCAGAAAGAAGAAGTGGCAGTTGCCAACGACGCGGTCGAAGTAGTGATGTGTTCCGATGCTGTACGGTGCTTCGTTTGTCTGCTTGAACGGGCGGTCCACTTCGAGATGTGTCTTATCGACGATCTTCTTAACACGATAAACGCCAATGTTTTTGCCGCCACGTTCAAGAGTCTTTGGCTTCGCTTTGCCTTTCAAGAATGGTCCAACAAGCAGCGTACTGATCTGGTCTAACTTCAATTGCGTAAAGTCTGCATTTGAGTCTTCCAGTATGTTTGAACCTGCTTGCAGTTTCGCTGCGCCGAATTGGACATTCATCTTTTGCGAGCGGCTACCATTCGCCCAGTCAGCGTAATATTGCCAGACACGAACTGCTGGGTCGCGGACAAGATAATTCCCGTCTCCGCGGCCAACTTCACCCGAGCCATCGATATTGTCGGTCACTTCATGATCGTTGTACATCGTGAGAAATGGAACATGCTTCAACAAGCGATTCAATGAACGTCCACGATTGAGGTAGAGTTTGTAGTTGTTCTCGATCCCGGCAGTGGTCCCGTCAATTGTCTCTTCATAGGTGTAGTCGCCATTCACAATGTGGAAAGCAACTCGGTGCCGATGCTTCTCCCAGATGGTGTCAAAGGCAGGCGGGTTCTCGTAAATGCCATAAGTATCTTCAGGAGACCGCTGACGTTGGCAGGCACCGATGGAGAAGGAAAAATTGAACTTGCCCTCGGGGTTGAACTCATGGGCATAGCTCGTTTCATCGGGGAGAGTTCTGAACGTCGGCCACGGATCGCGGATGTTATTCCGACTGTCGAGAATCTCTCCATTCACACGAATCGCGTATGCGTAGACTGTGTTGGGTTGCAGGTTTTCAACATGCGCTACGCCGGTGAAATCTTCATCCTGCCTCGTATGCCCTGCGGTGACCAGCGCTCTTTCGAAAGGAGGTCGCTGCGGAACGACAAGAACTTCAAATTCCAGTTCACTTTTCGCACGTATCCATACACGAACCGACTTCGCAGTCACATCACCCAAGACGGGGCCGTGCGTAATATCTGTGCTCTGCATCGGGATGACATGATTCGCAACAGGATCAGGCCAGGTGAGATCCTGAGCAAAGATGCTGCTTGAGCATAGAAAGAAGACCAAGGTGTAATACTTCACAGGAACTCTCAATAGAAGGGAAAGTGTATCCTCTTAGAGCATTGTACTCCTAGATTGAGTGAAGCAAATGCTACTCGGAAACCTTTCATAGTACGAGAGACGGGGAGTTAAACTGAATCAAGAAGCGACTCAATGCAGTCGTGTTATCGTCAGCGAAATGGTGAGATTCGCGGTTGAATCGCAAAGGGTGGGGTGGCATTTTCGAAAGAAGTTGGATTGCATGCCTTGGATCGGAATATTGTCTCGTTACTAATCTCTTAGCGAAGTTGTTAGCCTGATCAACGGTCATCTATTCCACTTTAAGGGGAAACACAAGTGAGTAAGTATTTTTATAAGGAGCCAGGAACCCTCACCACGATTCTTTCCCTGCTGCTGTTACTCGGAATCGTATTTAGTGCCTTCGCTGCGTTGAGCGACTATTGGGAATACGAATTATTGCAAACTCTTCAACAGGGAGGCGATTACACAGATGAGCAAATCGATCAAAACGATTCGCGACAAGCTTTGGTGGCAATAGTGCAGGTCCGTCTGCTTCTGTTCACGGCAATAATCTTCGGAATGTGGACTTATCGAATGAGCTGGAATGCGCACAGCATTGACGAGAGCAGTATGGAGATCTCACCTGGGTGGGCAGTCGGGTACTACTTCATTCCAGTCGTGAACCTGTGGAAGCCCTATTCAGCGATCAAAGATACATTCAAAACTTTCACCAGCCAGGAAGAACCGATCAGCGGTGGTTCTGCGTTGGGTTTCTGGTGGTTCTGTTGGATTGTCTCAAACATCCTCGGACGAGTCGTATTCCGTCTTTCAATGAGAACAGAAACTGTTGAGGAATTGATGCAGTCAACCCTTTTTACATTAGCTTCTGACTTGTTTGACATCCTATTGCATACCGCAGCACTGATGATGGTCATAACGCTCAGCAGAGTTTGTGCGGGACGATTCGATAAACAGCATGATCAGTCGACAATGGAGTGGATGCAGCAGGAAGATTGGTAGCAATTCCAAGTACAACCAAGGAGGTCGAATCCCTCCTTGGCTGCCCACGTTTTCTATGATCAAAAGATCTGAGCGTGATTCTCGTACGTGATGTCGTACTTCTTCATCTTCTTATAAAGTGTCGTCCGGTTGATGCCTAACAACCGGGCGGTGTCTTGGCGGTTCCAGCCGTTTTGTTCGAGGGCGTCGATGATGATTTGGCGTTCCGGATCAGCAAGGGCCGATTTCAGGTTTGGATTGCCTGCCAGGCGATTGACTGTCCCAGGCGATTCTTTCTGTTCCTGACGAAGTTGTTCAGGGAGGTCGTGAGCGGTAATTAAATCATCCTTACTTAACACGACTGCTCGTTCGACAACATTAACGAGTTCTCGCACATTACCCGGCCAGTTGTAGCGTTGCAGCGACTGCAATGCTTGCTCGTTGAAGCCACGAATCTCTTTGCCGGTTTGTGAATTGAATTCCTGAATGTAGTGCTCAACGAGTAACGGGATATCCCCAATTCTCTCACGCAAGGGTGGTTGAGTGACACCGATCACGTTAATGCGATAGTAAAGATCCTGTCGGAACTCCCCAGACTTCACACGGGCTTCCAAATCTTCATTCGTTGCCAGAACAAGACGAACATCAACCTTGTGGGTTTTTGTTCCGCCGACTGGTTCGAATTCACGATCTTGGAGAACTCTTAATAGCTTGACTTGTAAGCTGGGTGATGCTGTTCCAATTTCGTCGAGGAACAATGTTCCGCCATCGGCTTGTAGAAATTTACCTTCCTTGTCATGTGTCGCACCGGTGAAAGCACCCTGCACATGACCGAAGAGTTCGCTTTCGAGGAGGCTGTCCGGCAATGCTCCACATGCGACTTCTACAAACGGTTTATCTTTTCGTGAACTGAGTTGGTGAATGGCGCGAGCCGTCATCGTTTTGCCGGTTCCGTTCTCACCGAGAATCAAAACCGTTGTTCGTGTGTCTGAAACGCTTTCTAGCAAATCAAACATCTTCGCCATTTTGTAATCGCGACCAATGATATTCGAGATGCCATGCTTCTCATTCAATTGTTGCTTAAGCTTTTTGTTCTCTTTAACAATTTGTCGTTGTCCTAACGCTCGCTGAATGGAGAAGTTCAGTTCGTCATCAATCACAGGTTTGGTGAGATAATCGAACGCTCCGAGTCGAATTGCTTCGACGGCACTTTCAATCGTTCCGTAACCTGTCAATAAGATGACGGATGTATCGGGTTTATTAGCAGTCACCCATTCAAGAAGTTGGAATCCGTCTTGATCAGGCAAGTTGACATCACAGATGACAACCTGGAAGTTGAATTCTTTAATCCGATCTAATGCAGATCGGCAAGTCATCGCAGTCTCCGTGCGGTGACCGAGACTTCTGAGGTAGTCCGCCATCGCTTCGCAAATATGACGATCATCGTCAACGACTATTAAAGAGCCTTGATTACTCATCGAGAATCTCGCTGTTCACCACACGATCTGTAAGATTGTGTGACTGATTAAATCAGTTATTCCTTGTCGGTCATTCAAAAGCAAAGACTGGGGAGGCTCTGCACATACATATTGCGATCAGACAGATTCTCTAAATGATGAATCAGTCGTATCACGCTGGTTCAGCTCAACCATGAGCTAAACGAACCCGAAAGTTGCGACACTTCATGTGCCTCTCGTGCAACAAAACATTGCAGCGAGAACAACTGTCATGATCATCCGCATTTGCGAATCATCTCGGGTGATGCCGGGAGTCTTGCTGTGTTGAGCAATTCCAATGATACTTTTTTCCGTCAAGTCCGTTTCCACAAGCTGATATGCTTGTGTTAAGAGGCAGCACGGAAAAAATGATTTTGAAACTTGCTCGAAGAGGGTACAGAAACCTAGGTCACAGGTTGCAAAGAGGCAACAATATTCTGGAATTCATGTCGCAAGAAGTCGACAAAGTTGAATTTCTGGAGTCTGACGTGCGGTTTTCTCAACAAATAAGAGTTCACCACTTCGCTGAGAACAATCAATTCAATACAGATTGACGACGGAGTCACGGAGAGCACTGAGGGAATTGGCTCGCTCGGTTGTGATCTCAAGTAGCATGCGAAAACAACGGTATTGCGGATCACTCGATGGAATGCTCAGGGAAAAGGATTGTCACTCATTCCCTCTGTCACCCAATCCCATCAATAGACATACGCAAATTCATTTGAATTCAACAACACTAAGCAAACCTCTGCGAGAGCTCGCGTGCGTGCATCAACATCTGATGCTTGCAGGTCTGGCACAAAGTCTTGATAGAACTCGAGTGGTTCGACGAATGTGAATTTCTCTCCGGTGTTTTCTTCGACCGCTTCGCGTGTTACTTCGAGAGGGATCTCTTTAGGTTTGATGTCAATGGATTCGTGCCGTTCGGTCATCTTGTCCCAATGAGCCTGACAAGCTGTGGTTTCTGCTGGAGATGGCTTTCGACCAAGGGTCTTCGCAAAGACTGCTGAGAGAACTTGTTGCTCGGTGGCATCGGGATTCGACTTCAGCACAGCATGTGCTAATGCAAGACTCCTTGAAAAGGTCTGCTTATTATTCATCAGAGCAAAGACCTGCGGAGTCACCGTCGAGGCTTCCCGCCGTTCGCATGACAGATCTGCCCCCGGT
>JABJMI010000638.1 GCA_018659505.1 Planctomicrobium sp. | reverse complement strand
ACGGTTCCAGCGAGCTAGATCAACACCTCATTACCTCAAAATTTCGAGCGATTGAAACAAGAACCCCACTCGTTCGCGCAGTGAACACCGGCATCTCAGCAATCATCGATGGAGATGGTGTCATCCGCACCCCAGAACATTTCATCGACTTCGACGCGACCATCGAGAAAACAGAACCACGCACATCCATGCGTGATCCCCAAACAGGCAAGTTCCACCGCCAACTCAACTGCGCCATCGTTGGGGATGTTCCACTGGATTCACGCAACAGCTTGTATGTGCGACTAGGCGACTGGTTCGCAGCGTTTTGCTTGATTGCTACGATTGCTGTTTTTATTCAGGTGATTTTGAAACGTAAATCGGAAAGCTAAAGAGACAATAGTTGTGTTGCGTCTTTTTGAATTTGCGAAGAATAATGATAAAGATTTTGAAGTGCATCTTTTTACTTGTTGCGATTGCTGGAAGTGGATGCACGAGCAATAAGGTGGACCAAGAAAATCATTTCTTAAACGCTCAAACAGCGTTTTCTAACGGGGACCACGATACAGCAATTGTAGAAGCGACGCGTTCAATCGAACAAAAAATAGAGGTTGAAGACGCATATCTTATTCGAGGTATGTCGTGGAGCCTTTTAAGTGAGCACGATAACGCAATCTCTGACTTGACTAAAGTTATTCAAATCAACCCAAATCGATCTGAGGCCTTCTACAACAGAGGAGTTGTTCACGGAAATGAAAATGAATTTGACAAAGAGCTAATTGAATACAACCAAGCAATAAAACTTAATCCTTCTTTCACAGAAGCTCTTTTTAATAGAGGTGTTGTGCTAGCGGAACTTGGTGAGTTTGAATTAGCAACTAGCGATTACGACAGTGTTATTGCGATTCAGCCAAACCACACTCTCGCTTACGTAAATCGCTCAGGCACATATTGTAAACTAGGAAAGTACGAAGAAGCGATCAATGACTGCGATTTTGCGATTGAATTATCCCCAGACTTAGATCTTCCTTTTTTTAATCGAGGTTACGCTTATTTAATTATGAAGGAAAATGAACGAGCGATCGATGATTTTTCGAGAGTGATAGAACTGAACGCAGTTCACACGGAAGTCTACTATTATCGTGGCGCGGGGTACGTTGAACTGCAAAGGTTTGATGATGCTATCAAAGATTTATCGAAAGCTATTGAGATAAATTCGAACATGGAAGTTGCATATTCCAAGCGAGGGTACGCATATAGTAGACTTGAGCAATGCCAATTAGCAATTGCAGATTTTGACAAAGCTATTGAGTTAAATCCAGGGGACCCGAACTTACACTTTATGCGAACTTATATTTTGAATAAACTTGAAAAGTCTCAATAGGCTGAATCCGAACTTGAAAATTGAACGTTTTTTTCGTCAAATATCGATTGCAATCTGGAATAGATCCCATGGGACGTGCTGACTAATTTGTGAACACATTGGGCAGCACACTTTAAGTGTGCTGCTAAGGGGCTTGCTTTAGTACCAATCAGAAGTGTTATTCTTCTTCACCGTTCGGTTCTTCGGGAGTTTCAACGGACGGATCAGCTTGCGGTGATTCTTCTGTCGCAGTTGTTGCTTCATCATAAGTAGACGCCACTTCGTCATTCGCTGCTGTTGCTTCTCCAGCAGAATCGATATCAGCCTCAGCGGTGATAACTTCTGCACTCTCTTCTTCGTCAACAACCTCGGCAGGGATCTTGGCGATGCCGACGATTTCGTCGCTGGCTTCCATTTTCATGATGGTCACGCCTTGCGTGTTGCGACCGATAGTGCTGATGTCGACGGCTCGCAGGCGTTGAATTTTTCCTTGGGCGGACATCAGTAGGATATCATCACCGTCCTCGACAGCGAGGGTTCCCATGACCTTACCGTTACGGCTGGTTGTTTTGATATCTCGCACACCTTTACCGCCTCGCTTTTGACGTCGATACCGCATGGAGCTGCTTGGTGATGAGTCGTCATCGTCGCTGGTATCGACTTCGGCAGGTCCGAATGGAGTTCGTTTTCCGTAGCCATTTTCGCAGACGGTCAACAGAGTTGTGTCAGGATTCGAAACGACCATGCCGACAACTTCATCCTCTTTGGAAAGTCGAATGCCACGTACTCCGCGTGAGTTTCTGCCCATGGCGCGGGCGTCGGTTTCAGCGAAGCGAATTGACATCCCTGATGCTGTACTCAGTACGATGTTCTCTTCCGGAGAAACTTTCACGACATCGATGAGCCGATCATCTTCTTCCAGTTTAATGGCGATGATGCCACCTTTCATCGGTCGACTATAGGCGGAGAGAAGTGTCTTCTTGATGTAACCTTTGCGGGTT
>JABJMI010000907.1 GCA_018659505.1 Planctomicrobium sp. | reverse complement strand
CCCGACCTCATGCCTGCGGATATTACGGGAACAGATGTGCTCGCTGTGAATAAAGAAACCGGCGAACGAGAGTTTCGATTCATCCAGGGACCAATCTTTCATAACGTCGTGTTGGCGGACGAAATCAATCGTACTCCTCCGAAGACACAAGCGGCGCTTCTCGAAGCGATGCAGGAACATCAGGTGACGGTCGGTCAGGTACGGCATAAATTGAACGCTCCGTTCTTCGTGCTGGCGACGCAAAACCCGATTGAGCAGGAAGGGACTTATCAGTTGCCGGAAGCTCAGCAAGATCGCTTCATGTTCAAAGTCTTTGTCGATTACCCATCGTTCGATGAAGAAAAGCTGATCGCAAAAGTAACGACCAGTAACGCCAAGTCAGAAATCACTCCGGTTCTAACAGGTGAAGAAATTTTGGAACTGCAACAACTCGTCCGAGACGTCCCGGTTACCGACCATCTTGTCGATTATGCCTTGGCACTCGTTCGTCAAACCCGGATTGGGCAAGATGGAGTTCCTGACTTCGTCAATGAGTGGATCAGTTGGGGCGCCGGACCACGTGCGGTTCAATATCTGCTATTAGGTTCCAAAGCTCGTGCATTGCTGAACGGACGGACCAGTGTTTCCACCGAAGATATTGCAGCGCTCGCAGGACCGATTCTTCGTCATCGCATCGTTACTAACTTCTCCGCAGAAAGCGAAGGCATCAGCACCGACGACGTGATCGCCCGTCTGATAAAAGAAACACCCGCCAAAGAAGGCGAACTGACATCCGATCCAAGACTAAAGAATATGTTCTCGGCCCCAGCGACTGCGTCATAAATGGCTGAGTAAGAAACGGGGTATGACTTGGTTCATCCAGTCTCGTGTGAGCAATGCTGAGTGTAGTTTTCGTTGAGAGTTGAGGGTTTAGCGTTGAGAAACTTTTCATTACATTTTTCTCAACGCTCGACGCTAAACGCTCAACCCGGATTAGGTTGGATATGAATTGCCCATTAGGCTCCCGACAAACTATGAAGTTTCCAACTATTAAGTGATTCATCGTGCCCAGACAACCCGACGAAATACTCCCATCAGAAGCCATCTCGCGGATCTCACGTCTAGAGGTCCAGGCACGTAAAATCGTGGAAGGGTTTCTCTCCGGGCAACACCGTTCTCCCTACTTCGGTCAGTCTATTGAGTTCGTCCAGCACCGTGAATATGTTCCGGGTGATGAAATCAAACGGATCGACTGGAAGGTCTGGTCGAAGACGGACAAGTATTACATCAAGCAATACGAAGAAGAGACCAACCTCCGCACGACTCTACTGGTCGATGGAAGTGAATCGATGCAGTTCGGTTCAGGCGAGCTGACAAAATACGATTACGCTTGTTCGATCGCTGCGTGCTTAACGTACTTATTGCTCCGACAACAAGACGCCGTCAGCCTCGCTGTCTTTGATGAAGAAGTTCGGCAACTCGCCCCATCCCGCAGCCAACATAATCATCTGGGGACCATTCTTTCTGTTCTGGCGAACGCCGTCCCTGCTCAGAAAACAAAGCTCTCAAAGCTCCTGCAAAAAGTTGCCAATGAGAAAACGGAGAAAGGCATGGTCGTGCTGGTCTCCGATTTGTTCGCTCCGGTAGAAGACCTCTTCAAAGGTCTGCGGATGCTCAAGAAGCGAGGCCACGAAGTACTTATCTTCCACGTTCTCGACGATCAAGAACTCGACTTCGATTACACCGGCACAACCCGCTTCGAAGGTCTGGAATCTGCTGGCGAATTGACCTGCGATCCCAAGTCATTACGCGACGGTTACCAGGCAGCCATGCAGTCTTTCTTAGACGAAGTCCGCCTGCGTTGTTCAAGAAACATGATCGACTACCAAACCATCCGCACCAGCGAACCACTCGACGCCGTCCTACGTCATTACATGAACCACCGCGTTGGATTGAGACGTTCTTTGCGCTCATAGAATCAGAGTCCAAGTCGCCCTGAGGATATTAGTTGTCAAACTCTTATTCACAGCGACGAGATTCAGCATACATCAGCTATTGGGATCATCAATGAGGAACTTAAAACTGAATTCGGGTGGTGCCATTGGAGTAGTTTTAGGTTTTGTTGGTCTTTTCTTACTTAAGGTTTGGTGGTTCAAGAACGGTACGTTTACATTACCCATTCCGACATTCCTGATAGTGTTCTTAATGGGTATCGCGGGAAATTTCTTATGGACCGTGATTGAACTAGCGTATATGTCAATGTCTGGGCAACTCTTATCTGAAGAAGAGTACGAAGCAAAGCAGAACCAACAAAGTTTCATGAGTGAGGAAAGAGGCGAAGAACGTCAGGAATTATTGAAACGACTTCGTGAACGAGGAATCGGAGGAAGCGAGTAAAGCGGTAGCTTTGGACTGCGCCAGTAACGCTGAGTTTGACAGTTCAAATATTATCGATCTTAACAAGAATAAAAGTCATCTCGCCTTCGCCAACCCAGTCAACATCACTCGCCAAAGATTAAGATCAATTCATACCGCAAATTTTCTATTTCAATTAGCCCCCGGTGATCCACCGGGGG
>JABJMI010000881.1 GCA_018659505.1 Planctomicrobium sp. | reverse complement strand
ACGGTTCCTTGCAGCCGGGGCATCTCACTTTCTTGCCTAAGAGTCGTTGATCTGCAAATTTCAACTTCTTCTGGCAGTTGGGGCACTTGAGTGAGAACGGATTATCAGTTGTGTGAGTTGACATAAACTGGCCAAAATCGTTTGCGAGGATGCCGAGGTAGGTGAAATTATTTTAATTCATTTCTCAACTGTTCGCATCACTATGTTGTGAATATCAGGAAGTTTTGATGAAATCTGAGTCGGGACTCAACTCACCTTACTGTTGGTTTCATACCGATTCCCAGTTTGACTCTATCATTGATCATGCTCAAATCAAGATGCGATAGCGAGCCTCTACATATTATGAACCTCACAACTTAAGAAAATCATCATGTCAAAACTGCTCTTATTCATATTAATTCCAATCTCAAACAGTTTGCTCACCGCAAACTCTATCGCTGCCGACCAACCGAATATCGTTTTCATCTACACTGATGATCAGGCTCCGACTGCGGTTGGGTTTGCTGGCAACAAAGAGCTAAAAACGCCGAACATTGATCGCATTGCCAGCGAAGGAATTCAGATTCCGAACGCATTTACTGTGACACCTGTATGCAGTCCCTCCAGAGCATCTTTAGTTACCAGCAGATATGCTTGTGAGTTAGGGATCTTAGACTGGATCAACCCCAAGTCCGAAACCGAACTTGGCTTGAATCCAAATACAGTTACCTGGATGGAATTACTCCAGCAGGCAGGCTACCGAACTGCACTCTCAGGCAAATGGCATTTGGGAACGGCAGATCGATATCATCCAACTCTGCAAGGTTACGATGAGTTTATGGGAATTCGCGATGGTGGTTGTCCACCAAAGGATCCAGTTCTTGAGATCGATGGTCACAACGTGAAGACTTCAGGTTTCACAGTCGACTTGGTGACGGAACATGCCCTGGAATTTATTAAGAAGAATAAGGACAAACCATTTCTCTCTTCAATTCACTACCGTGAACCACACTCTGCATGGCTTCCAACAAGAGACGAAGATTGGGCGCCTTACAAAGATCTCGATCCGACTTTGCCAGGACCAGTTCATCCCGATTTGAATGTCGCACTGGTCAAGAAACGAACCCGCGAATATTACGCAAGTGTTGCCAGCGTGGACCGCAATGTTGGTCGTGTACTTGATCTACTGGATGAACTCAAAATTGCCGAGAACACAATCGTCGTTTTCACCAGCGATCATGGTTACCATAACGGACATCATGCGTTGTGGTTCAAAGGGAATGCTCACTGGGTTTTGAATGAATTGCCGCCGCAGCAATATAAGAACATCGCCCGTTTGCGGCGTCCAAACATGTTTGATCAGGCATTAAAAGTCCCGACAGCGATTCGCTGGCCCGCTGGTCTGAAGGGTGGACGAACTGTGCCACAGACGATGTCGAACCTCGATTGGTATCCGACTTTACTTTCGATGGCTGGTATTGAATTGGCGGACGACCTAACAATACGGGGTCGTGATTTCACGCCCATGTTGAAGGGGCTACGCATCGCCTGGAACAACGATCTGTATGCCGAATACAGTATGCGGCACGGAGCGAAAACCGACATGCGCTGCTGGCGAACTCCCGAATGGAAATTGATGATCGACTTCGCCAACAAAGGACGTGGTGAGTTGTACGACCTGAAAAATGATCCAGGTGAATTGAAAGATCTCTACGAATCTCAAGATCCGCAACATGTCGAGATTCGCAAAGAACTCAAAAGCAAAATCCTGAATCGAATCAAAGAAATTAACGATCCGCTAATCGTTGATTTAGATTGAAAGAAGCTAAGATCATTTAGACCGGACACTTTAAGTGTCCGGCTAAATTCGAAAATTTCAATTCATTAGTTGTTTCTTAACATTGCTACATGTCAATCTCTTTTCAAAATCAACCGTTGACTATTATAAAACTTGGCGGATCTCTATTCGACTTTCCAGATCTCTCAAAACGATTGCTTCAATTTCTTGATCGTCATCAATTTGAAAACCCTCTCATCATCCCCGGTGGAGGAAAATTCGCTGATGAAGTACGAAAGCTGGATCAACGAAACAATCTTGGAAACGCCCTCTCACACGAATTAGGCATCAGGACGCTCGCAATCAGTTCCCGATTCGTTTCAGGACTCTCTGAGAAGTTTTATTTAGCCACACCAAACGACTTGCTTGCCATCAATACGACGTTGGGAAAATATCCGATAGCAGATGTCTCTGAATTTGTATTGGAGTGTTGCCCGCTTCCGAATTCATGGGATGTGACGAGCGATTCCATCGCTGCCTGGCTGGCAAGTTTACATCCAGACTCAAATCTTGTGCTGCTGAAGTCGCTTCCTCTCCCTGTGGGGCTCTCTTTAACTCAAGCGGCTGGGTTAAATCTTGTCGACGCCGAATTTCCCCGTGTGGCAACCACATTGAAGCGAGTGAGTTGGTGTCACTTTCGCTCAAATGAACCAGAATTGATTCAATGGGAGATGACAGCCAAGGATTCTCAGCTTTCGTGATCAAAAGTTCTTCTTTTCGGGTTCTCTCGACAATCGAAGTCGCTTGGGTAGTTTTCAGCTTTCGGCGTCACTAAAATCTGCGTCTTGAACTAAGAATGACAGCTTTCATCCCAATGGGATAATCTTTAACTCATTGACTGATAAGGGATTCTGGAATTTGTCAGTAGAGAGGGATCGGCCCTCACTGAAGACCGAAAACCAAGAAAGACGACTCCAAATGGCAAACAATTTTATTTTTACAAGTGAATCGGTCAGTATGGGACATCCGGATAAGGTGTCTGATCAGGTCTCGGATGGAGTCCTCGATGCCTTGCTCGAACAAGATCCGAACTCTCGTTGTGCTTGTGAAACACTCTGTACTACCGATTTCCTTGTGCTTGCAGGCGAAATTCGCACAAGTGCCGACGTCGACTTTGAAGCGGTTGCTCGCAATGCGGTTCGCGAGATTGGCTACACTAGTAATGATATCGGTTTTAACGCCGATACTTGCGAAGTCGTCAACCGATTGCACAAACAAAGTTCCGACATTGCGATGGGTGTCGATGTTGATGGAGCTGGCGATCAGGGTTTGATGTTCGGTTACGCTTGTAACCAAACTGAAGAACTAATGCCGTTGCCAATTGCACTATCACATAAAATCTTGAATCACTTGGCAGATTTAAGATTCAACAACGACGTCGATTGGCTGCTCCCTGACAGTAAAAGTCAGGTCTCCATCCAATACGAAAATGGCAAACCCGTCGGCATTACAGCGATCGTGCTTTCCACTCAGCACACAGCCGCAGTCGATCAGAAGCAGATCGCTGAATATGTTCGCGAGAAAGTTTTGCCTGCGACCGTTCCCACCGAATTGCTCACAGATCAAACCCAATATCACATCAATCCGACCGGGCAGTTCATCATCGGTGGACCGCATGGTGATTGCGGACTAACTGGTCGCAAGATCATTGTTGACACCTACGGTGGGTGGGGACGTCATGGCGGCGGAGCCTTCAGCGGGAAGGACTCAACCAAAGTCGACCGCTCGGCGGCATACATGGCTCGTTATGTTGCCAAGAATATCGTAGCTGCTGGCTTAGCGACCGAGTGTGAAGTTCAACTCGCTTACGCGATTGGTGTCGTCGATCCTGTGAGTATTCGCGTCGACACAAACGGAACGGCAACCGTTGACGAAGCAAAACTCGAAGCCGCAGTTCGCGAAGTCTTCCCACTCAACCCGAAAGGGATCATCGATCACCTTCAGCTAAGAAGACCTGTCTTCCGCCAAACCGCACACGGTGGTCACTTCGGTCGCACTGGAGAAGCCTTTACCTGGGAAAATACCGATAAGGCTGAAGCACTCAAGAGTGCTGTCAGCTAGACAGTATTCAATTTAGACTTATTGAACCCAAAAGCAGCACATGAATTTGTGCTGTTTTTTTTATAACCGTTCGCAAGTTCTGGACGGAAAAAATTAACAGGAGACCGCGGAGACCGCAGAGAAAACTCTGGTTCGAGACATGAAACTTTCTCCAAATCAACAGTCGATCGAAGTCGTATCGAGTGGAAGAAAAAACACCCAGGAATGAATTCATTCTTCCTCTGCTCTCTCAGCTTCCTTCTGTTCAATCTTTTTTTATGAGGCGGTGATATTGCTAACTGATGAAGACTCTGGAACGAGTTTCGATGTTGATTATTTTCTCGCCCGAACTAAGTGAATGATGATCAGAACCACACCCACTGTAATAAAGACCAATGCAGCGACCGCTCCACCAAATTTAGCTCCCCTGGCTGCTGCTCCTGTCAGGTTTTGTGCGTCAATCATCATCTGATTCGTCAGATTTGAAAAAACGCCAGCCATGATCACGATGGCTCCCCAAGTCCAGAGTGGAACGGCTTTT
>JABJMI010000323.1 GCA_018659505.1 Planctomicrobium sp. | reverse complement strand
TGTGTAGTCTTCGATTTCTCTTAAGAATGTCTTTTGGGAATTGAATGTAGAACAAGATTCAGAGTCACCTGCAAAGACCCATCGCATGGTTTCTTTCTGTTCAATCCGCTTTTGTAACAATGCGAACTCCAGGGAGGATCTACTATCTGAATGTGAAGAAGTTCCATTCAATTTTCCAGACTTTCTGCTGGAATTGGATGGCGTTGCGTCACGTTGCACTTCACTGCACTCAACCTGATCCTGTTGTAGATGGATCATCATCTTGCGACGGCGAGCAGAGCGATTTGAAAGGGAGTACGAATTGCGTGACACGAGATGAAATTGTCTCTATTGAGTACGATGTGATTCAATAATCAGGTCAGTGACCTACCAGATCCAGCTTATGGATTATTCATAACTACAGTGAACTAAGCAATCAATATCTCGAAATCCAACAAGAAATCTTCCATCCCGATACGATTGTTCTCCATTGAAGGGAAGGTTTTCCTGGAAAACAACATCAGTGTCGCATTGGTTCATTATTTTTGGCAAGGGAATTCATGCCATCACGTCAACTCTTGGTAGGGTTATACATCTATGACCGATTGGGCAAGATACGTAACAAACACTTGTTTTTCACTTCGCTCCACGAACAATCAGCGAGCTTGAATAGTTGCACAGGGAGTCAAGGGTCATACTGATTCGGCTTCAACGAACTGCCGATGACGTTTGATGTGAGTGATGCCACGGGGCGCAACGCGACTCAATTCACTCCTCACCTATCTATTCCTATGGAAGGGGTACGCGGCAGGATGACCGCTCAATTCGCTGGCTCGCGCTCACTGGACGACCGCCGCAGAAGACGACTCGCAACAGAGTCGGATGCTGACACTACATCAAAAAGCAAAAGTTCGAGTAAAAAAACGCCAGATTCCTCAGCGAGTTCAATAACCCAAGACGTAGAATCTATCCGCTCTGATGTCGTCGCTGAAGAGAGCATGATCCCACGAGCGTTGTGGAAAGTTTGCTTATACGGCTGTGGAGGCATTTCTGCATGGATCTTCTTACTGTGGGTGAACCTCAATCTTCCTCTCAGCTCAGGTCTTCGCGAAGTCTTCTCACCTCAAGCGGGAACGGCTTTCAGGCTTTTTAGTATTTTCAGCCTGTTCGTCACCTCTCAACTCTGTTTTGCAATTTGGTGGTATCGGTCACGAAGCCGAAAGGATTTCGGAGGACGGTATCGCATCTGGGCATGGGCTGGCTGTTTCTGGAGTCTGACTTGCCTCATTTTAGGTCTCGGACTACACGAACCGCTGGCAAAATTCGCTTATCAGACTTGGCCCATTTACACCTGGAAGCCCGAACTTCTGTATTGGTTTGTTCCCTTCTCAATCGGCGTCCTCGCTTTGCATCAATTGATCTCGCTGGACATGAGACATTCACGGTCGAGTCGAACTCTTTGGAATTCAACCTTCATCTGTGGTTGCCTGACAGCGGGTTCTTTGTTTGGTGGCGATATTGTTGTTCGAGAAAGCCTGAGACCATTGTTGAATGCGGGACTGTTCTCGGTCTGGCATTTCATGATTTCATTCACCTTGCTGTTTCACGCTCGCTTTGTTGTGCATGTCACGAATGAGGCAGCGCCAAGACAAGATCTCTGGTTCTTAAAGCTGAAAGTGAAATTCTCCCGTGGTCTGCAACGAGTACAGAAAATATTCGGCAAACTGCTCATCATCCCACGGTTCGGGTCAATTGAAAAACGTGAAGCCGCGGCTCTCAAAAAACTAGAACGACGTGAACTGAAAGCAGCTCAACTAGAAGAGAAAAAACTCAAACTGGAATCTGCGAAAGCGGATAAACTCGCTGCGAAGCAATTGGCGAATGAAGAGAAAGTGGCAGCTAAGCAAGCTAAGACACAAGCCAAAGCAGACGCAGAAAATGCTCGCAAAGAGGAAAAGCAGGCAGCTGAGTTGAAACGAAAAGCAGAGAAAGAAGAGAAGCAGAAAGAAAAAGCTGCTCAGAAGGTAAAAGAAATTTCAACTCCTAAAAAACAGGCACCTGCTCCAGAACCTGAAACTCAAGCAGAACCCGAACGCTCAGCGCCGCGAACAAAAGCAGGCAAAAAACGTAAACGGGTCTTAGGCAATAATCAACGTGTCGATCATGCAGAAGAGATCAATCCACCGCATGAGGTCGAAGCAGCTTCGCAATCAAAGAAGGTCAAAAAACAGTCACAACAAAGTGATTCTTTCGATGACTACGACGAAGACGAAGACTTCGAACACATGAGCAAAAAACAACGCCGTCGTGCCCGCCAGCAACAACGACGATAATTGGACCGTCACAAAAAAACAGCCTGTGGAGAATCTCCCAGGCTATTGTCTCTTTAAGAATTGTTGGACGCCTGATTGATCAGGCAACGGCTGAGTGCAACTCCCATGTAAAATGGATGGAAAAGCCTCTTGGATATTGGGCGGTTTCCAGTCCCCCCGGTGGATCAACGGGGGCTAATTCTCAATCTCTTATTCGTGGGACGTGTACTTAGTAACCTCCGCCACTTTCTGGGCTGGCTCCGTTGTCGCAGTTGATGTCGAATTCTGAGTCGCAGAAGTCGATGTTGTCTCTGAAACGGCTGCCGTCAATGTAGCCTTTGTGACCAGAGAACCCAGCGAATTTGTAGGTTTGATTCACTCGACCGAAGGCTGTTCCGACATCTTCAAGTTCCTGATTGATTCCGTTCGCAACTTCAGAAAGCCCGACAACCATTCCCAGAACAAGTATTGTCGAGATAAGAATAAGTTCAGCTGAGACTATAAAACCAGCTTCATCATTAACGAGTTGTGCGAATAAGTTCATCATGAGAGAGTCCTAAGAAGTGTGTGTGAGAGCGAATGTTGTGTGTGCCAATGTGTAAAGCAAGCTGAATGCCAGACTGTTAAAATATTTTATCAACAGTTGCATTTGGGGGACACAACTACTCAACACTGGGTCATTCATTGCC
>JABJMI010000325.1 GCA_018659505.1 Planctomicrobium sp. | reverse complement strand
GTTTGCCCAGACTCGCTGGTGTACTGCAATTCGTGGTGTTGAAAACGGTGGAAAAGTTGAAGGACTACCCGTTCACAACTTCATGAGTGATGATGGTGACATCGATTCACAGTGCCCTACTGAAATTGGCATCACAGATCGTCGCGAAGCCGAGTTAAGCAACGAAGGCTTCTTGTCCTTGTGTCACTTCAAAAACACTGATTATTCGGTGTTCTTCGGTGCTCAAACATGTCAGCGACCGAAGAAGTACAATAAGCCAGATGCGACTGCAAACGCTGCAATCTCAGCTCGCTTACCTTATATTATGGCGAGTTCACGCATCGCACATTACCTAAAATGTATCGCTCGCGATAAAATTGGTTCATTCATGGAACGCAAGGATATGGAAGACTTCCTGCGTACCTGGATCGCCGGTTACGTTTTAGCAGATGATAAACCATCAGCTGAGATGAAAGCGAAATACCCATTGGCTGAAGCCCAGATTGATGTGCAAGAGATCCCGGGAGCTCCAGGGTCTTACAATGCCGTCGCGATCTTGCGGCCATGGTTGCAGATGGAAGAGTTGTCGACTTCACTACGAATGGTCGCCAAGCTTCCTCAGAAAGCTTAATTGATGACGTTGGAGTCCTGTACGATTTCGTACAGGACTCCATTTTTGCGCTCGAATGATTGGAATTCAAAATGAGTGCAGAGTGTGAAATAATGAAAGCGCGGAGTCACATTTACATCATGGATTCAGCGATCTGTTGTCTATTGATTTCAATGCTTTGCGTTTAAGTTTTGGTTGAATTGTTGCGATATGGAATCTCAAAACCCAACGACATCAACCGAATCGCAGACGATTGAATTGGAGGCAACTCCAGCGACAACTCTTCTCGGCGATCTCTTGTCGAACGCTCACAATCATATTTCTCTCGATCCAGCTAGAGCTTCGGCAACAGCGGAAACTTCAACCCCAGCGTTGCCCTGGAATGAAATGATTCGCAGCTGGGCAAACAGGCTCGTTAGCCGGAAAACTACTCTGAACAGAGTGCAGCTCAAAATCTCGCAAGACATCGCCAAAATCGATGCGATGCTTGAATCTCAAGTTAACGAAATCCTACACACTAAGGTGTTTCAGGAGTTAGAGTCGCAGTGGCGAGGATTGAAAATTCTTTGCGATCGACAAGCTGATCTCGCACGAGAAGTCGAAGCGGATGATGGTGTCGTAGGATCGAAGATTCGCATCCTATCAGTCAGTAAAAGAGAACTTTTCAAGGACTTCGACAAGGCAATCGAATTCGATCAGAATAGTTTATTCAAGAAAGTCTATGAAGAAGAATTTGGAATGTCTGGAGGAACTCCTTACGGACTTCTGCTGGCAAATTTCGAATTCACGAATCATCCTGATGATGTTGATTTATTAGAGAAAATGGCAGGTGTGGGGGCAGCCTCTTTTTGTCCGGTGATTACGTCTGCAAGTGCAAGCATGTTAGGAGTTGAAAACCTCAACAAGCTCGATCAACCTTATGATATTGAAAAAGTTTTGCAGCAATCGAAATACCGAAAGTGGCTCTCTCTTCGGAAGCACCCAGACGCACAATTCCTGGGAGTCACCCTGCCTAGAGTTTTAATGCGACAACCGTATGAAAATGATGGAACCAACCAACATGGATTTCGGTTTCGAGAGCAAGTTGAATCGAAAGATCAGGAGAATTATTTGTGGGGATCTGCGTCTTGGGCGTTTGCCTGTGTCGCGATGCGAGCATTTATGCAGTCGGGTTGGTTTGCAGACATTCGAGGAATCGAACGAGGGGTCGATGGGGGAGGGATCGTCAGTGAATTTCCGGTTCACTCTTTTGGAACGGACCACTCCTCTGCCGCTCAAAAGTCGTCGGTAGAAATCGCGATATCAGATCGACTCGAAAACGACCTTAGTCAAGCCGGTTTTATTCCTCTCTCGGACTGTAAAGACACTCCATATTCGGTATTTTACTCGAACCCTTCCGTTCACGAATCGAACACCTATCAAGATCCGACAGCGACAATGAATGCACGCATCTCAGCGATGTTGCAGTACGTTCTTTGTTGCTCGAGAGTCGCACATTTTTTAAGAATAGAAGCTCGAAATAAAATCGGTTCGAGTCAAAGTGCTCGAGAGGTTGAAGATCATTTGAACCGCTGGATCACACGTTATGTGACTCCTGACACGAATGCTCCAGCTTCTTTAAAAGCAGAATATCCCCTTCAACAAGCAAACGTATTAGTGGAAGAACTCCCGGGAAAACCTGGAGAGTTTCGTGTTGTAATTCACTTACTTCCGCATTATCAACTTGACTCACTCAGTTCAACGATGACATTGACAGCACGTCATGTCACCGGTCCTGGGACCAACTAGGTACGAGAAAAACATTCATGTCGAAATCAATTGAACTCTTTCAATCAGGTCAGCTTGATGCAGCTGTTGAACAGGCTGCTCAGGATGTCAAAGCAAGTCCATCAAATATCACACTGCGTAGCCTGTTCGCAGAATTTTTGTGTTTCACTCGTGATTGGCAACGAGTCGACAAGCAATTGGATGCGATCTCTAAAATTGACAAAACCTCCGTTGTTGGTGTTTCGTTATTGAAGCACCTTCTCCGTTCGGAAGTTTCGCGTGAAGAAGCTTACGAGCAAGGACGAGTACCTGAATTCGTCGAAAAGCCAAGCGAATCGATGCAGAAACGCCTGGAGGCGTTGACGCATTTTCGGTCAGGTGATGCCGCGAAGTCAGTTGAACTGATCGCTGAGGCTGTTGAGATGGAAGTTCCAGTCACGGGCGCTCACAATGGCGAAGCATTTTCTGACTTTCGCGACATGGATGATTTACTGGGACCGATTGTAGAGGTCTTCACTGCGACTGGTGAATACTACTGGTTGGATCTTAATCAAGTTCGCAGTCTAGAACTCGATTCTCCTTCGAATCTCGTCGATCAGCTTTGGCGTTCGGCCAGGATAGAAACAGTTGGTGATCTTCGAGGAAGGATTTATTTACCTGCCTTGTACTATGGTTCAGATAAAAGTGAAGATGGACGTACAAGAATCGGACGGGCAACAGATTGGGATGGTGGCGAAGGTTCTCCTGTGACCGGCAAAGGTCAACGAGAGTTTCTTGTTGGTGAAGAACCCGTCACGATCATGCAGCTTTCCGTGCTGACTTTTGGTGAATAATCCATTTATAGTGAGACCTAAACATGGCACGAGGACAACGGACTGACTACTCCATCAGGCCGTCTATATTGGATCGTTTGATTGACTATGATCCAGAACATGAACAAGATGAACCTCAGACAGAAAATCAAATCTTGAGGAACATTCAGATCTCAGTCCGACGAGATATCGAAGACTTGTTGAACACTCGATATCGATGTGCAGAATGGCCTCCACAGTTTAATGGTCTCGAAGATTCGTTGGTCAATTATGGACTACCAGACTTCACCGCTGCAGGATTGAATATCGTCAATGACAACGAACTTTTAACACGTTCGATAGAAGATGCGATCAGACGATTTGAACCAAGACTCAGTAATGTGAAAGTTGAACGTGTTCGAGGGGAAGATGCGATTGATCGAACATTTCGTTTCCGCATTTTAGGGACACTTAAACTAGAATCGGTCGAGCAGGATATTCGGTTTGATTCTTCACTTGAAACAATCTCTGGTCAGATCGAAGTCAAGTAAATTTCAAATCCACTCAATCGGTCTCGACAAGCGTATTCTTCCGCAGAATCGCTGACTGAGATCTCAGAACATTTCGATTAAACAGGTAGGCGTTTAGGGAATTCATGTCCGACTCAATTGATGTCTGGTATCAGCGTGAACTTGAGTACCTTCGCAGTTCAGGTGCGGAATTTGCGAATCGGTATGGGAAGATTGCCGACCGTTTAAGCCTGAGTGCTTCTGGAACTCAAGACCCACACGTTGAACGACTCTTGCAGGGTGTTGCCTTCTTAAACGCTCGGATTCGCCAAAAGCTGGATGACAGTTTTCCAGAGTTAGTCGACTCACTTTTGGGAGTCTTGTATCCACATTTGATCAAACCAATTCCTTCAACGTCAGTCGTTCAATTTCGGCTGAATCCACAACAGGCGGACCTTGTTCAAGGTTACGAAGTTGCACGGGGAACGATGCTTGAGTCTGATCAAGTCGAAGGTTACGGAGCGAACTACAAGACTTGCTTTCCGCTCAGTCTTTACCCGCTTGAAATCACTG
>JABJMI010000906.1 GCA_018659505.1 Planctomicrobium sp. | reverse complement strand
ATAGCATTGAGCATTCCGCCGAGAGGATTATTAATTTCGTGGGCGACTCCTGAAGCGAGAAAGCCGACGCCAGCGAGTCGTTCAGAGAGAACCAGTTGTTTACTTCGTTCTTGAATTTCTCGTTCTTTATCTTTCTGGTCCTGTTCAATCTTGGCAGCCATGCTGTTAAATGTTTTCGCCATTTGCGAAATTTCACAATTGGTTTTCACATCCAATCGGTAGCCGTACTCCCCTTTCGAAATTCTTTCGACCCCCACAGCCAAACGACCAATCGGAGCAAAAATCCACTTGTGAGAGAAAATCATTAAACCGCCGAACAACACGATGGAAATCAATCCTGTCGATAAGACAACACGCCAATGCAACTGGTATTCGCTTTGTGCCAAAGCAAGCCTCTCGCCAAGACGATTCGAAGGATCCGGCACCTGGACAATGATTTCGCTTAACCTAGAGACAGTTTTTGTAATGTCACTGATAAATACAATTCGGAGATCGGGATCGTAGAGCAGTTCTTTTTCATCATTCAATTCTGCCAGTTCTTTTTCTACAGTTTGAAAGACAGAAATATATGATCGTTCCTCCCCATATCCATACGCGGGTCGTAAATTTTCGGGAAGTCTTTGCCACGATTTCCGGAATTGTTTCACACGATTCGTGACCTCCGCATAGACTTGATTGAACTGCCGGTATTGTAGATCGGCAGCATCCTGTCGCTCGATCAGCGACGCTGAGTCATCGGGGAAATCGACCTTGAACGGCTTTAGCAATCCGACAAGAGAAGCGATTAAAGCATCGCGGCGCGGGACATTGGTAATGCTCAGTTCGAGGTCGTTCACCGTTCGCTGATACGACCTGAGTCCGCGTACGCTGCTGACTGTAAACAACACCAGCATCAGTATGACTAATGTCAGGTTGGTCCAGAGTTTACGTTGTATCGAATTCGTTAATAACACGTCGAATCCCTTCTCAGATAGTGTCCTAAAGCGTCATCAGTACATATTTACTGAATCAGCTACATCCCCCGCTGGACGTCTCTTCATCCTCCTTGGATCAGAGAAGCTGAATTCTAGCAATTTCAGAAATCCAAAGACACCCCATCTTGCCAACAGACACTGTAAGGGTGTGGTGATTGAAATCAATGCGAGTGGGAGGCCTGGAAAGGATAGATTGACGCCGTCTGCTACAGAAAGTCCGAGTCGACAGAAGGCATTGAAAAAGTGAAATTGTAAAGTGGAAAATGACAGCAATTCGCACACCATTTTGCATTTTTCAATTGTCAATTTACACTTTTCAATATTCCAAATGGTCGCTGAACAGGTCTCAACTGACCTGATGCTCTTCGTGTGTCTGTCTCCTCGTATGTTTTCATCAGCCCAAGATATTGTTGCAGCCAAATGAAAAGCTGATCGGATTCCATGATTTTCTTGATCGCTCGACCTGTGAGCCACATTCTCTACAATACCAGTAAATCCCCTATTCCTATGCTTGCGTTATCACTCATTTGCTTCTACTGATTTGATTAAATGCCATTACACAATGGACTTAAGGACTTTAACGGCAGTCGAGATTGTTTTCTTTCGATAGGAAACTTTGATGGTGTCCACCTGGGACATCAATCGATTCTCTCACGTCTTGTGGAATTGGCTCAGTCGAACAATCGTCAGTCTGTCGTCCTGACCTTCGAACCTCATCCAATCCAATTATTGAGACCAGAGTTCGCTCCACCTCGGCTGACTTCGTTGCAGGAAAAGACAAAGCGAATCCTTGCAACCGGAGTCGATCATGTGGTTGTCTATCCTACGGATGAGGCGTTACTCAATCTGACAGCTGAAGAATTCTTTCAACAAATTGTTGTCGACCACTTTCATGCTCAAGGGCTAGTCGAGGGACCAAACTTCTTCTTCGGAAAGAATCGCGCTGGCAATATTCAGTCGCTTGCTAAACTTTGTGACGCTCACGAGATGTCCCTGAACATCCTTTCTCCCCTGGAGAATAATGGGGAGATGACATCCTCAAGTGCCATCCGAAAAGCAATTGAAAACGGAGATATGAGAACTGCGAAAACTCAACTGGGTAGGGCTTACTCGATTTCCGGCAAAGTCATTCAAGGTGATCAGCGAGGTCGCACCATCGGCTTTCCAACAGCGAATCTGTCTGACGTCGAAACTCTCATCCCTGCCGATGGTGTCTACGCTGCCAGAGTTGAATTCGCAGACAAAACTTACTCAACCGCAGTCAACATCGGTCCCAACCCGACATTTGGAATTAAGTCGAAAAAAATCGAAGCCCATCTATTGAACTTCAACGGTGATCTCTACGGAAGAACTCTTCAACTAGAATTCATACAACAAATTCGTTCCATTCAAATTTTCAATAGCGCAGAAGATTTGAAGCAGCAAATCAATCAGGATTTGTTACAAGTCCGAGAGATTCTCTCCGATGTAGATGAGTAAATTTTGGTTCATATGCAAACAAGAGAACGGTTCCGCAGGTCCCACAGCGAGTCCCTTACTGGAACACTAATCTTCACTAATTCACACTAATCTTTCTCTTTCATTAGTGCTGATTAGCGGAGATCAGTGTTCCAGTTTTTCGTTGAAGAATTCAATTCGATTGATTCGTTAAATGGCAAGCCATCGGTGTCGATGATTATCGAAAACACAGACGCCTTCGGCTAGCCGTTAAACGAGTAAAACAAACAATTTACATGCTTGTTCTTACAAATCGTTATCTCTGATCTCTGCCATCTTCGCTGCAAATTTGTTTTTGAACTCTTCAACAATCTTTTCGTGCTCTTTTGACTTCGCAAGATTATGATATTGCTGAGGGTCTTTATGCATGTCAAAGAGTTCAATTCCGCCAGAGGCGTCTTCCTGATATTGAATGTATGCCCAATGGTCCTCGCGAAGTAAAAAACCTTTGCGATTTGGAGCCGTACTAAAGGCAGCTTCGCGAACTTGATGAGTCTGATCGTCGAGTGTCTTCGAGATATCCTTGCCCTGTAAACGGGTCGGGACTTCTAAGCCGCACAGATTCGAGATGGTTGGATACAAATCCAGGAGTTCAACCAAGCTGTTGCAGACCGCAGGCTGTTTTCCCGGAACACTGACAATCAACGGAACTGCTGCGGATTCCTCATGTAAGCTGACTTTCGCCCAAAAGTCATGCTCGCCCAGATGGTAACCATGGTCACTGGTAAAGACGATGGCCGTCTTATCGCGCAAGCCCAAGCGCTCCAGTTCATCGATCACTTTGCCAAGTTGCCTGTCCATAAATGAAATGCTGGCATAGTAGGCAGCCCACATCCGCTTCTGATTATCAGGGTATCGATCAATACCGCAGGACTGGGATGTCGACTTGGGAATGGACT
>JABJMI010000425.1 GCA_018659505.1 Planctomicrobium sp. | reverse complement strand
TACAACTCTTCACCACCGTTTTTGCCGTAAGACATGTACGCCCAGCGATCACTTCGTAAGGCTCGCTGCTTCCCGCTGCCGGAATAGGCGACCGTACGAACAATCGCTGTTGGATCATCGAGTGCCGGAACGAGGCTGCGACCAACGATCTGTTTGGGAGTAGGAACGCCCGCCAGTTCACAGACCGTCGGATAGATGTCTACCAACTCTGCAAACGTCTGCGCATGTCCCGGCTTTTTACCTGGCACTGAAATGATGAGTGGAACATGCGTCACCTCTTCGTGTAGATTCGCCTTCTGCCAAAATTCATGTTCGCCGAGGTGATAGCCATGATCGCTAGTGAACACGACAGCAGTTTCGTCCCGAATACCAAGTTCATCGAGTTCATCAAGAAGTCGACCGACTTGCTGGTCCATGAAGCTGACCGTTGCGTAGTACCCAGCCCACATCCGCTTCTGATTGTCTGGATACTTGCCGATTCCCGATTTCTCCGAGGTAGTTTTGCCAAGTCCCGCTTTGGGAATGTCATCATGATCATCGGGAATCGTCTTTGGCATCTCAATCTTCTCGATTGAATACGGTTCAAAATACTCTGGCGGAGCGACCATCGGGTAATGCGGTCTCACAAATCCTACCGCAAGAAAGAACGGCTTGTCCTTGCGTTCTCTTAACAGTTCGATTGCTTTGGTCGCTGCCTTGTAATCTGGCTGGGCTGTTCCGTCTCCCTCACTTTGAACGGTCACAAACATGCGATGCGGATCACGTGTCGACTGCCGATTCTCTTCATCACGAGTGAAAATGTTGTGGTTCAGTAACGCATACCGTCCGGGAGTGTGTGCTTCCTGTCCGGGAGCATTAAAGCGTTCCGTCCACGATTCGGGATGGTCTGCTCCATTCGTTCCGGCAATGATGTCGCCCGGAACTCGCATGTGATAGATCTTCCCAACCCGAGCCGTATACCGCCCGTGGTTCTTGAACTGCTCCGCCATGCTAGGTCCGTTTCCTTTCACCCCGACATATCGACTAAACATGAAGGAGACTCGTGACGGCGAACAAACAAGCCCTTGACAGTACGCTCGCTCGAACAACATGCCTCGCGCAGCCAAGCGGTCGATGTTCGGCGTCTGGCAAAGTGGATCACCATAACACCCCAGCACACTTGCTTTCAGATCATCCGAGACAATGAACAATACATTGCGAATGGAGGTCGCATCATCAGCTTGTGTCAGGTTTGCGGTCCCAGCGAGGACAACAGCAGTTAGCAACATCATTTGTTTGAGTCGAAGAGTCGTCATGGATTGTTCCAACTTGCTGAATCTATTGTACACGGACTTTCCGATCATAGTCAGAATTTAAAGCGAAAGTTAGCAACCCGTTTTCGAATTCTTTCACGCAAGGTGACACCGTCGTTTCCCTCTAAGACAATGGTGATGAGCACAGCGGTTGTGAAACCAATTCGTCTCAGGCTACCATTTCGTTTTGATTAACGAATCGGAGAGACACGATGAGCAACATGAATCGCGATAACAACCGGGCAGTCTGGTTCGATATCCCAGTCGCTGACCTGGAACGAGCTGTCACGTTTTATAAGGAAGTTCTCGCAATCAAAGTCGACATCGAGTCATTCGACGATTGCCGATTCGCAGTCCTCGAACACGAAGATGGCAACGGCGGTTGCCTGGTTGAAAATAGCGATGAGATCAGCAGCGACAAAGGAATTCTAATCTACATGAATGTCCACGGTCGCATTCAAGACGCAACTACAAAAGTGACCGCTAACGGTGGCACGATCCAGCAACCTGTCCACCCCATCGGACCACACGGCTTTCGCGCTGTCGTTCTCGACAGTGAAGGCAATCGAATCGCATTGCACTCCGAAACAGATGGCTGATTCAGGTCATCCAGTTTGGTCAATTGAGCGGATCATATTGAGTTGACAGAAACCTGATCACTTAAACGGTTCGATCGAATTCCGGTCGTGCCGCTTTTTCAATTTGGTGAATCACTTTCGGTCACGAAGACCGCACCAAATTCTTCATCAATAGAATTCAAAACTGATATGTGACTTTCACTTTTTGAGTTTTTATTGTGATGTTCATGACCCCAGACTCAGCGTCGGGGTGAGCGGCGAGATAGGCATCTTTAAGAGGAGAAAGGTCAATCTCTAGTTTCTCACTGATAATCGCTTCGCACTGGTCGTTATTAGCATCGTGCGAAATGAAGATTTCGATGTTTGCTGGTGAACCTTCATCGAATTTCCCTGTGGAAAAGGCAGCGAAGAGATGCTCTTCGCAGCCTCCGCCACACGAAACATCCAGCTGAAGCACATCACCGTTCACTTTCGCTTTAGAAATATCAAAAGGGTCTGACTTTTTGGAGAATTGTTTCTGATTGACAATCTGTATCGGTCCAATTTTCTTAGGTCCATCAGGAGCCGAGTTTTGCATTGAATCAGATGATGAGACAGTTGCATCCAG
>JABJMI010000904.1 GCA_018659505.1 Planctomicrobium sp. | reverse complement strand
CTTCAACAAGAAACTCAATCCAATCGCTGCTACGGCGCCGATTCCCCCGCCGTAGAGCAGAGTCCAGGCGAGATTTTCAAGAGCGATGCGAGTCCCTTCATTGACTCCGCTTTCCATAAGTGGTCGGTAGGTTTCATAGACCAGAACAGCGAGAATTGCTCCGATCGGATCGATTACAATTCCTTCCCATCTGGCAATGGGGCCAACCTGACCAACGGGTCGAATTTGCCGTAAGATCGGACCAATCACAGTCGGACCAGTCACCGTCAGAATTGCTCCCAACAATACCGAAGTCGATTGCGGTAGGTGCAAAATGTAAATCGCTCCCAAAGCACCTAAGACCCAAGTAACGATGACCCCTATTGTGAGCAAATATCCAAGGACCGAACCGATCTCTTTCAATTCACTGAGTTTGAGGGAGAGACTCCCTTCGAAGAGAATAATTGCCACGCTCATCGACACAAACGGGAAGAGCGTTTCTCCCAACATTTCATCGGGATTGATAAGGTGCAGTATTGGTCCAGCAATAAATCCACTGGCAAGCAACAATAGAATCGAAGGCAGCCTGAGTTTCCAGGAAAGCCATTGAGCGCCTGTCCCAAAGACGAAGACACTCGTCAACGCGATGAGATACTGATGTTCGTGAAAAATTTCCTGTAACACGATTCTACAATTCAATTACGGGTATGACTTCAGTTTATGATTGAAATAGTAGAGGGATCATAGAGTCGAAGCGACTTGAACAATAGTAAATTGCAATCTTTGTGAGAAATTTTCAGCTGCCAAGTTTTTGATGCTAGCTCTGTGTGAAATGACGATCTTAAGAAATTTCACACAATTGGATATTGGAAATCGTACAAAAGATGGATGAGAAGAGATAAGTACAAAACTCTCTGATGAGAAAAAGGCTGAGAGAACTGCGCTCATAAAAATGGGTTATCCCATTCTTTGTCCTTCAAACTAACTCAAGAAATTACTGCCATAAAGAATCATCGGAACTTGCAACACGAGCTTCTCGTTGCTCATTCGCACGACTCAAAGCAGATCGTCGCTCGCGAATTTTCTCAAGCCCGGCGGTGTAACATCCTTTGTGTTCACACTTCAAAGCATCAAGAACATACTCTTCTGCTGCGTCATAGTTTTGATTTCGTACTGCCGAAATGGAGAGATTGTACAACGCTGCATGATTATCTGGATTTTTCAAGAGAGCTTTCTCCCAAGCGAACTTTGCTTCGTCCCAACGTCCTTTGGATGCCAGCTTTGATCCCTCTTTCACATGGCTTGAACCTTTGGTCCAAAACTCACAAGTCGCGAGTTCCATTTCGCAAGTCATCTCGTGAGGAGCGAGCATATGAACGATTTCGTCAAGGCAATCTGTCAGCAGTTGATCAAGCATCCGTCCTTTTTCAGGTAGACTGTTTTCCCCCTGCTTCATCTCTCCTTGAGTGTGCTTTGAGATTTGCTTTGATGCTAGAATCTCCCCAGTCTCGACATCGACGAGGCGGAAGGCGATTGTAACGGTCGCTTCTCTGTATAGAGTCTCTTGCGATTCAATCAGCAAAGAGTTCTCAGCGACAGATTCGCGACTCTCAGAGTCTGTATACGACCGAATATCGAGTTCGGTCGAACTGAGGACATTGTCTTCGCAGCTAAATTGAATCACACTCCCCACAATGACCGCATCGACTCCAGCACCTGATGCTGATGCCAACAATCCATGAATCCCCTGGTGGTCAGAATAGCTTGCTGGTTGAATTTCAGAGGAAAACTCGGAATGATCAACGAGCGTGTAGAAATCATTACTCCATAATCTTGCTGAAAGAGCGGAAGCGATTTCACTTCCTTTTTCACCAGTGAAATCAACCACAGCGATACGATTGATACCCCTTGCGTCAATTTCCGCAGGTTCCCAAGACTTCACAACTGCGGTATGAGCGCAACCTGAAACCAGACTGAGTACAAACAAGAAAATGACCGAACGCATTCGCAAGAACCATTATGACATAAAATAGAACGACATTGCCGAATGACACTGTAAGTCCTTATATGCGAGTTTTTCGGCAGTACGCAATCTGTTTTATGATCCAAATTTGGTAAGAAACTCTTAATATGAGCGAAGAATGACAGCATCTCCAGACCAAAATCGACCGCAAGTCAACCGGTTACTGGTTGGAATCATCACTTTGATCTGCCTAGTTGCTGGAGCATACATCTCGCTGAACCACCCTGAGGAATCCTTTTGGGGTGGGAGTTTCGTTCGTGTCGGGTTGCTCATGGGAGCGTTCTGGTACGCTGCACCGACAAAAGGCAGAGCGGCAGCGTGGGCAAATGTTTCTCCCTGGTGGATTGTCGGAATTGCAGCCCTGTTGCTTTTTATTGTCCGTCGTCCACAGATCTTAATCCCGTTCGGTATCGCAGTATTAGTGCTCGGAGTGATCGTCCCAAAACTTCTTCCACCGCAGCGCAAACCTTGAATATTAAATGGCTTATGAGATATCGATTCACGAAGTCGTGAGCTGAAACTTTTCGCAATCGACGTTTTCCATCTCAAGCAATCGAAGTTTCATTGAGAGTCCTTGAGGAGCAGAAAATCCACCGAGTTTGCCGCCTGATCCGACAACGCGATGGCAAGGCAGCAGTAGTGGAACACAATTCTTTGCCATCTGATTCCCCACTGCGCGAGCCGCTCCAGATGATCCGGCCCGGCGAGCGAGTTCCCCGTAAGTAATCGTTTGCCCGTAACCGACATTCATTAAATTCTTCACGACACGTTGTTGGAATGGAGTTCGATTGAGGTCAGCGATGGGGATTGTAGAAAGATCAACCGATTCCCCATTGGCGTAAGAGACCAGCAGTTTCTGCGCATTATTCCACCAATCAGGAAGTGAACCGAGGGGTTCTATCTGGTCTATGGAGAGTTTGTCCAAGACTTCTCTTTTGGTCTGATGACCGAAATGAATTCGTTCAACTCCTGTCTCGTTCACGATGGCTCCAATCCAACCCAATGGAGTTTTGAAAGCTGATACCGCGGAAGTCTGTATGTCTATGGATTGCACGATTTTGCCCCTATCAAATTCAAAACTCTTGGTGGAAAGTGTTTTCAGTATCCTTTAAGACATTCTACACAGATTGGCAAACTAATTGCCTTCCATGAGATGCCACAGCCTGCAACTTTTGCACTTTACATGTCAGCGAACTCCATCAGAACCCACTGCCATATTGGCT
>JABJMI010000903.1 GCA_018659505.1 Planctomicrobium sp. | reverse complement strand
GCAGCGATCCCAGTCGTCTTCGCTGACATCAGAGACTTGCTTCACCATAATGATCCCGGCATTATTGACGAGGATATCAAGTCGTCCGGTCGCTTCGGCGGCGTTGTCTATCAATCCCTGCAGCTGCTTCAGGTTGGTGACATCGCAAACTTGTTCTTGAATTCCGAGCTCCTCGAACTGCGACGACGTCTCTTCTCGAAGCTGAATATCTCCCGTGAAAACTTTGGCACCAGCTTTGGCAAGACAGATCGCAGTTGCTTTGCCGATACCGCTGCTGGCTCCGGTAACGACAGCAGTTTGGTTAGAGAGGTCGATGTTCATAGTTCATTCTCAAGTGAGAAATTTGAGAAGCGGTTGAATCGAATAAAGAGTGAAGACGATCGTGCACAAGTGAGAAATCATTCAATGAAATGAGGGCTAAGCAGCGGTATCCGGTCTGCTTTAATTCTTTTTCGCGGTATAGCTACCAACGAAATTTGCTCCCCCGAGACCAGTCGTTGTTGACCAGACGTTGATTGTTCGCCCGTCGTCGGAAGCCGTCACAATTTTGACATTGGCGTTATTCGGTTTACTGATCAAAATGACATCCTCCGCGTTCAATTCCTTCGTGAGAGAAGGGAATGTCTCAGTCGTCGCCGGGTCATGCAATCCATGGGCAAGATAGAAAACTCCAATAACAAAGAGGAGCGCTAGAGTTCGCCAGAAACGGGAGTCTGCCATTTTGAAGTTCCTTAAATCGAATGTAAATTGAAAGTATTCTCTAGGTGGGGCATCTGGAGCGAAACGATGAATCGATCGTTCATCAGCGTGCAGTCCAGCCACCGTCGACGGTCAACATACTGCCGGTCATGTAGCTTGACGCATTACTAGCGAGGAAGATGGCTGCGCCCTGGATTTCTTCCATCTCCCCCCAGCGGTTGAGTGCAACAGCCCCGACGATAAACTTCTTGGCTTCTTCTGAATCGGCAATCGGTTCGTTCATCGGTGTTAAAAATGGTCCCGGGCAGATTGCATTGCATGTGACACCAAACTCTGCCAGCTCCAGACCGAGTCCGCGCGTCAATTGCACGACAGCTCCTTTACTCGATGTGTAGGGTGTTCGGTTTGCCAAGCCGACCAGTCCTAGCGTACTCGCTAAATTAATGATGCGACCGTATTTGGCATCCTTCATGTGTGGGATCACAGTTTTGCAACAAAGCCATGTACCTGTGACGTTGGTCTCTTGCACTTCTTTGAACTGCTCAAGAGTTAAGTCTTCAATCGATCCGCGAATGTTGATTCCCGCGCTATTGATGAGCACATCAATCTGGTTGAATTCGCTAAGAGTCTTATCGACGGCAGCTTTGACTTGACTCGCTTGAGTCACATCGGCAGCGAGTCCAATCACTTTCGTTTGATGATCTGCCTGAATCTCAGCAGCGGCTTGTGCAGCTTCATCGCCGTTTCTGCTGAGAAGAACAACATTTGCTCCTGCCGATGCCAGCCCGGCAGCCATCGCTTTCCCGAGACCTTTTGAGCCACCAGTCACGATTGCGACGCGACCTGTCATGTCGAAAAGTTTAATTCCCGGCAACATTGATTTCTCCGTTCTCACCTAATTCGAAAATTCTGTTTCTATCCTTGTCGACAAAGTTTACACGATAAACGATTCTGCTGGCTATACACACATTTGATAACTGTACGATTCAAAAGTTCATTTTTTTTACTCATCATTATCCAGTGTCGAATCAACCAATTCAGACTGACAAAAAAATTGTCCCCGCAGGAGTTCAGCTTCTCGCGTATGTGGGAATGTTGATCGCCTTAGCCTGGTTGGAATTGCCTGTTTGGCTTGATGCGAACTTGCGTAACGAACGGCTCAACGGTTGGCTCAGTGGTCGTGATCCAGATGCACTTCCCTTCCTCCCGTTTTTGTTTTTGTTTCCGCTTTGTTGGTTTGGGTTTCGAAAACCTCGACGAGTGAAGACGTTCCCAGTCTTCCTGCGCAGACTATTCCTTGAGTCGCCCAAAGATGGTGAGCGGTCACTTCTCCTTGCCTGGATCTCTGCCTTCGCT
>JABJMI010000386.1 GCA_018659505.1 Planctomicrobium sp. | reverse complement strand
TTTTTTTTGTTGCTCTGCTGCAACGTCAATGGTTTTGCTGACTGGCCTCAAGCGTCGGGTCCAAACCATGACTATCGAGTGAGCGGGCAAGCACCGACAGCATTCAGTGTTGCGCGAAATCAAAACGTCCTCTGGAGAACACCTCTTCCGAACACCGGTGAGAGCACACCTATTATCGCCGGTGGGCGCGTCTTTCTCACTTGTCATACTCCCATGACGGCTGATGCGGAATCGGGTCGAGATATCTTCGCGATCTGCTTCGATGCACGTACCGGGCAGGAACTCTGGCGACGAAAACTCCCCGCCACGCGAGTGACTGACATGGCGAGCGGATTCAGCGACAACACGGCCGCTTCTCCAGTTACGGATGGAGAACATGTCTGCTTCATGAACGTCGGTGGATCGATCCATACATATGACTACGAAGGAAAACTCATCTGGAAACATGAGTGGGTTCCCTTCGGTCGTCATCACGCACGTCAGCAAGAACCGATCCTGCATGATGGAAAAGTAATATTCCTCAAAACTGTTGCCAAGAATCTGAGCATCGAGGCGACCACGAAAGAGGGAGCAAAACCGTTAGGACGAGATAAAAAATATTGGACAAGATTGCACGCATTCGATTTGGCAACTGGGGATGTGGAATGGGTTGCGGAGTCGGCAACCTCTGTTCACTCTGCTTCACTCATGAACCAAACTATCGAAGGAACCCCGGCAATACTGACTGGGCGAGGTGGTGGTCATCAGCCGCCAGAAGAACCTTACGGATTGTCGCTGATCGATGCGAATTCAGGCAACACAATATGGGATCTTCCGATTAGCGGGTACGCAGCACATCAGAACACAGTTTGGCGTGGCAACCGCGGAACACTCTTCGCTGGAATGCAGCATCACCTGATTGACATGCAGGAAGGAACATTGCAGGAAAGAACTTCTCTGCTTGAGAATGTTCATCTTCGTCAATACAAAGATGGGAAATACGTGAGCACTTCGATGACCAATCTTCCGGCTTCGAAAAAGAAGAAGCCAATCACTTATCACACCAACTGTCTAATTGGCGACTACCATTATTTTCGAACACACAACGACTTCTATCTTGGTCGAGTGAACATTTTGACCGGTAAAGTCGAATACCTGCAAGTGCCAGTTCAAGTCGACCGTAACAAAGAGAAAGAAACAATCTTGTGGGACAAAGCGATCAAAAACGAGGTTCGCAACAATGACGGCTTCATTGTCTATCAAGATCAGCGTGCCACACTCAATGGTTGGGGGCACGTCTCAGCTGCCAGTCCGATTGTCGTTGGTGACTACCTTTATATGCCAACAATGGTTGGGACGGTTTATGTCCTCCGGTGGAATGCACCGAAACTTGACGAAAAGGCGATCGTGTCGCTCAGCGATTTAGGACCAGCTGGTAAAACGTGGACACTCTCCAGCCTTGCTGCCTCGGATGGAAAGATTTACGCCAGAACTCTCAAGGAATTGATCTGTATCGGTGAATAGAGCATTTTCAATGGGACAGGCTTGATTGCAATTCACTCTTCTATTGCAGGAAAATGCGAATTCCGCATCATATAGTATTGTCAAAATCCCAATTCTCAGTGACTCCCGGTCTCAGCTCACATTGATTAAGATGCACACACTGTTCAGTAATTTAGACGAGATAGGATGTTTTGAATAATGTCGGATGTGATTCGTATTGGAGTAATCGGGGCTGGCGAGAATACTCGAAATCGCCATTTGCCAGGCTTTCAGTCGCTGCAAGATGTCGAAATTCGGGGTGTGGTCAATAGCACCAAAGAGTCAACTCAGCGGGTGGCTTCGGAGTTCAATATTCCTGAGACATTCGAAACATGGCAGGATCTCATCGCGTCTGATGACATTGATGCCATCATGATCGGAACATGGCCAAATTTGCATTGCGAAATCACCTGTGCTGCACTCGAAGCTGGGAAGCACGTTCTCTGCGAAGCCCGCATGGCGCGTGATCTCACTGAGAGCCGAAAGATGCTAGCGGTCGCAAATGAGCACCCGGAACTGGTTGCTCAGCTCGTCCCGAGTCCATTCGGACTCGAATGTGGACCGACATTAACAGACATGCTGAAATCGTTCTTCTTGGGCGATCTGCGAGAAGTGATTGTTCTGGGAGCGAATGATCAATTTTGGGATTACAGTAAAACATTACACCCCCGCCAAGATATCGAACAAAGTGGTAAGAACACTCTGGCACTTGGGATCCTGCATGAAACCTTAATGCGGTGGACACCGAAGCCTGTTCAAGTCTTTGCTCAGAGCGAAATCTTTGAGCCAACTCGTCCAGTCCCGGAAGCCAATGATTTCGTAGAAGTCAAAATTCCTGACAGTGTTCAAATTGTCTCAGAATTGAAAGGTGGAGTCCGCTGCATGTACCACCTGAGCGGAGTCATCTTGTTTGGCCCGGGATTACAGATTCACCTTTATGGCTCACGAGGTACAATCAAGATTGAATTTGTCGATGGGAAAGAAACTGTTTGGTATGGTCGCGCAGACGACAAAGAAATGAGCATCCTCGAAATCCCAGAGGAAGAGAAAGGGAGTTGGAATGTCGAAGCCGACTTTATTGAGTCTATCCGAGGGAACAAAAAAGTCTCGCTCACTAATTTCAAAACAGGTGTCGAGTATATGGAATTCGTTGAAGCTGTAGCACTCAGCGCAGCGGCAAATCAACCTGTTACTTTACCTTTGGAAGTTTGAGGTCTACAACTATTCTTGAATTCGCAAATTATTAAATAGAACCACGAAAGAAACGAAGAACACTAAATCAATAGGATCGTTACTTTAGCTGCTCTCCCTGCCCCCTTGAAGGTCTCTGATTTATGGCGGAAATATTGTTCAAGGAAGAAAGTTACAAAATTATGGGAGCAATGTTTAATGTCTACAAAGAGATGGGTTGCGGCTTCCTAGAACCAGTTTATCAAGAATGCGTCGATCTAGAATTGAATGATCAAAAAATCCCATTTGCATCTCAGGTTCGATTGAATCTGAAATATAAACAGCATCAGCTGAACTCCGTTTATATTCCGGACTTCATTTGTTTTAATAAAATAGTAGTAGAACTAAAGGCGTTGCATCGAATTACTGACGAAAATCGTGCACAAGTTCACAACTACTTGAAAGCAACCGGCTATCGCCTTGGAATCATTGTCAATTTCGGCCATTTTCCGAAATTAGAATACGAAAGAATTGTTTACTAGAACAAAGAAATTTTCTTTTCGTGTCCTTTGTGTTTTTCGTGATTCAAACCTTTTTGAATCTGTGTGAAGATCTCAAATCTTGCAAGTCAGACCAGACGATCTACCTTACAATCCGGGCGACGGCTAAGTATGAACACGACTGATTTCAAAAATCGTCGAGTGACTGTCATGGGGCTTGGTCGATTTGGTGGTGGCATCGGAGTCGTTAATTTCCTATTGCAGCAAGGGGCTCGAGTCACCTTGACAGATCTGCAACGAGAGGGGCAACTCAAAGACTCTCTCTCAAAAATTGACGTCTCCCGCCTTGATCAACTTGTCTTGGGAGAACATCGCGAAAGAGATTTCGTTGAATGTGATTGTGTCGTCATCAATCCCGGAATCGTCGCTGACAAAAACAGATTCATCCGTGCCGCAGTTCGCGCGGGAGTCCCTGTGACGACTGAGATCAATCTATTCTGGGATCGCTGCCGTGCGAAGGTGATTATTGTCACAGGAACGGTCGGCAAGTCGACCACATCATCTTTGATTACTCATCTATTGAAACATGCAGGAGTCTCTTGCCACTTGGGAGGGAACATCGGCATCAGTCTTCTTTCAAAAGTTGAGACCTTCACCGAAGATGATTGGGTTGTACTGGAATTAAGTAGCTTTCAACTTGAGTATCTCAAACCTCTTCAACCTCGTCCGAACATCACGGTGGTGACGAACTTCTTTGCAAATCATATTGATTGGCATGGCGACCTCGACTCATACCGAACAGCGAAGCAAGTCGCACTCAACTGGCAAACACCCGATGGTGTAGCCGTTCTGAATGCGAATGATCCCGATGTTCGGCAATGGAAAACAAAAGGGAAGCGAATCGAGTTTGGCTCGCAAGCGAATCACGAAGTCGATCGCATTGAAATGACACCTCATTCCTATGAAATCAAAGTTGGTAGCGACGTTGAGGAAATCCCTTATTCTGCTCTACCAGCTCGCTTGAATCTCCCACATCAACGGGCGAATATTGCAGCTGCTCTCGCAGCGGTTCTTTCAACTCAAACTGCTGATCCGAACACCATAATGAAAGGGCTCTCGAGTTTTCGTCCGCTGCCGCATCGACTGGAACTTATTGCAGATCGAGAAGGAATCGAGTACATCAACGATTCGAAAGCGACCACTCCCGAAGCAACGATGGCGGCCTTGTCTTCAATGACTCGACCAGTTGTCTTGATCGCGGGTGGAAAAGACAAACGGATCGATGTGAGTGAACTTTGTCGCTCAATTTCGGGTCATGTCAAAGCGGTTGCCTTGATTGGCGACACCTCGTTGTTAATGGCTTTGTTGTTGCCGGAGTATCGCAAAGGGCTTCTGTATTCGGTTCATCATGATTTGGCGTGTGCCTATCGATGGTGCCAGAAGCAATTAGAATCTGGCGACACATTACTACTCTCTCCAGGATGTAGCAGCGATTCACAGTTTCTGAATTACGAAGACCGCGGGAATCAATTCAGGCAGTTGGTTGAAACGAAAACGAACACCTGCTCGGAACAGAGTTCTCACTGAGGAAGAGTTTCATGTTGCACAATTTACTTGATGATGTCCCACAAATCGGTCGACTTGAATGGATTGGACTCTCGACCGAGAGACGTAGCATCATTCAACCTGTGTCTGAAGTCGAAGTTCGCGTTGATCATGGTTTATCCGGAGACCATCACAGCGAACACAAAGTTGGTGGTAAACGTCAGGTGACCATGATTCAAAAAGAGCATCTCCCAGTGGTCGCTCAATTGATCGAAAGAGAAGAAGTCACACCCGATTTATTGCGCCGCAATCTAATGATCTCGGGAATCAATTTGAAGTCGCTGAAGAAGTCGCGATTCCGAATTGGTGAAGTCATCTTCGAAGGGACCGGCAACTGTGCTCCCTGTTCGTTAATGGAAAGGAACCTCGGCAAGGGCGGCTACCAAGCAATGCGCGGGCATGGTGGTATTACAACGAAAGTTCTCAGCGGCGGAACGATTCACGTTGGAGATGAAGTGGTCTTCTTACAAGACCATGATTTGCCGGACACTTAAAGTGTCCGGCAAAACGCTACTGGCTCGTATTCAACTGTGCCGCTGCGAGTCCAAACAAAGCTCCTTCGAGGAGATATCGCTGCGTGATCGCTGCGATTGATTCGAGGGCGGTATATTGCAGGATGAGCATGTCTCCCGGTTGCACGAGAATGTTTTCCTCCTGGTATTTCATCGCTTTATGAAGATTCACTTCTACTGTAATCCGTTGTCCGGTGGCTGGAAGTGTTCTTAGAATGATCAAGCGACTGGCACTCACAGAGACGTCACGATTCAATGCAGAGACTCCTCCGATGGAACGAGAGTTACCGCCGCCTCCATTTGAACGACCTTCCGCAATCGAAATCGCTTCGAGAACTCCCAGATCGTACTCTCTAGGTAATGTGTATTGACCACCACCAAGTAGACCACCGGTGTAGATGACATCTGTTTCCCGCGATTCGATGAAAACAATATCTCCATCTTCGAGAGTGATCATCTCTTCGCTGATGTTTGGTTGTTCCCCAGGAGCGAGTCGAATTGGAATTCTCACAACATTTGGGTTATCAATGGTTGGATCGAAGTCGTTCAACAATGTCGACCAGTGTGGGCTTGAGTCCATCACAGGCGGCGTCATTCCTGGTTCCTGCTGATACTGTTGAACCGGCATTTGTTGAACCGGCAGATGCTGTTGTGGTATGGAAGGCAAACTTGGAGGTGGCAGGATCAATCCAGGTGAGAATTGACCTGCTTCGCTCGATTGAGGAAGCGAATGTCCTGAATGAGCAGGTCTATATTGAGGCGGAAATTGCAAGTGTCCCTGCGGTTGTTGGTAGTTCGAAGTTGGAGGAATCAATTGGCTCGTCGATTGTTGAACAGGCAACGGGGAGGGAGGGACTTGAGCAGTTTGGAATGAGTGCCCGACTTGACGAATGTTTTGATTTCGAGCAAATCCCCGATGAGCTGCTGTACGGTAATCAGCAGTTACAACTGGCGATTGCCCTCTGACTACAAGCTCATTCGAATGAGCATTCTTCTCTGCAAGACTTGTGAGCTGAACGAGTGAGTGTCCCGTCGAATGAGTCTTGCTCACTCTTTGTTGGCTGCTTGATGCGTTTGATTGGTGCATCAACGGACGATGCCCTTGCTGACTGGGGAATTGTTGAGCACGTCGGCGAATGATGTAGATTGTATTTTCCGCATCGAGTCCCGGCAGTCCGTCGACTCCATCTTCCATCGCAAGAGCGTGGAGGACATCATTTTCGTAGGCTTTCAGTGTGACGACTCTTGCAGTTCCACGTTTCGAAACGCCGATATTGATGGTTCCCGTCTCTCCGCCGCTGGCGAGTTCGTTACCTGTTTCCTGGCGAACGACAAGCACACGGTGTACCCGCGCTCTTTGCAAACTCACGAGGACCATCGCTTCATCAGGACGAAGGATACTGAAGTCTTGTGTATAGGCTTTTCGTATCGCTAATTCGGCTTCGTGCAATGTTTTGTTACGGAGATTGATCGGCGGCACTTGTGGTAAAGCGATTGTGTGATCATCGCGGACGGTAATTGGATAACCAATCGTGGGCGGATCATTGGGAGAGTGAGGCTGATTGATCGGGGGTTCAACTCCGAACTGCCGAACCTCTGCATCCGTTCGCCCTAAGACTCCCGGAATATAGATCGACAGCACATCCCCAGCAGCGATGCGGTGCTGATCTGGAGGAGTTTGCACAAGCAGGCTGGGGTTGATTGTTCGTTTGCCACCACGGCGTGGACCTTCAAACTCGTCGGGCAAGTACGAAGCCGGGACACCTCGAACAGGATGGAAAATCGAGCAGCCTGTTGAGCAGGTCAATAACACCGCGAAGAGAACCAATCGAGAAATCGAAACTAATTTCGTTTCTATAGATCGACGACCAGTGTTGCTTGTCAGTTTACTCATCTCACCTTCCGTGGCGAAAATTTCCATTGTCTCTCAGACTCTCAACTTGAATCGAACAAGTTCCGTTAATACCCAGCCTCGATCTGATAATTCGGCAGTTGTTCGAAACCACATTGCTGCGATGTAGCGATGTCTAAAAATCGATCTTGATAACCGAGGGCGATTTGTGCTCCAGCCTGATAGCCTCCAAACCAGGATTGAGCTGAAGCATGGCCGTTTACAGTACGATCACAATATTTCCAGTATTTCTTGGGAGCAATTGCTGGGACTTGCCCACAGGCTCCCATGGAAACATCAACGAAAGCTTGTCGAAATCCATCTTTGTAGTCGCTACAGCTGTCATTCGGCATATGTTTTTTTGCGAGATGTTTGGCTGCACTTTTTGTTTTCAATGAATCGGTACAGAGGAATCCAACTCCGAAGTATGAACAGGAATCTATCCGCCCAGAGCTATTACACTGTTTGCACGAACTCTGTGTCGCCCCGCGTGAACTGGGAAATAAGC
>JABJMI010000900.1 GCA_018659505.1 Planctomicrobium sp. | reverse complement strand
GATATCTCCCGTACGAACCGGGGATTGCAGTCAAGGATATCCTCAGTACGTTCCCGGCGATTGATTCGTCAGTTGACAACATTAAGATCTGTGAAGGGATGGAAAATATCGCCCAGGTCATGGATCGAGGAACGCTCGTTCGCTCAGCAGTTCAGGCGGATTTGGGGAGCATCCTACACTCTCGTCACCAGTATCATTGGCACACAGGCTATGTTCCGCCACAAACTGTCGCATGCCCGCACCTGGGATCGTGGATGTCCAAAGTCTTGGGACCACAGAATCCGGTGATGCCTGCATTCGTGAATATTGGCCAACGATTAGAAGGTGTCGGGGAAAAGGAAGAACTCAAAGCCTTCACGACCGCAGGTTTCTTTGGTAGTGAATTTGGACCGATGAACTTGCCATATCCCGAGCAAGCTTCGGCGTCTGTTCAACCACCGACTGGGATGACTTCAGAACGATTTATCAAACGGAATCAGCTCTATCAAAAATTATTAGAAAAGAGCCCTCAACAAGACAATGTCAGCGACTATCAGCGGCAATCGATGTTGAACTCGCTGGACAATGCGTTCCGCCTTCTTTCTTCGAAAGACCGAGAAGCCTTTGACATTAGCCTCGAACCCAAAGAGAGCTACGAGAAATATGATACTGGACGATTCGGAAGAGGCTGTTTGCTCGCTCGCCGGTTAGTCGAAGCTGGAAGTCGGTTTATTGAAGTTACAACGGAGTACGTCCCATTCTTACACTGGGATACTCACAACAGTGGTCACGAAACTGTTGACCGGCTTCATCAAGAAATTGACAGACCGATTGCACAGTTGATTCTGGATTTAGAATCGCGAGGACTACTGGATCGAACTCTTGTTATCATTGCTTCCGAGTTTAGTCGGGACGCAATGATCGAAGGGAAACCAGGATCAAATGCGAATGATCAGGCAACTTTCAAAGTTGATACGATCAGCGAACCAAAACATTACGGATTGCATCGACACTTCACCGGCGGAACAAGCGTAGCCATGTTTGGTGGAGGACTGAAAAAAGGATTCCTCTATGGAAAAACCGCCGATGAACGTCCGTTAATTGCAATCGAAAATCCTGTTTCCATCATGGACCTGCACGCGACAATTCTGACGGCAATGGGTATCAGTCCCAAGACAGGCTTCGATATTGAAGGGAGACCATTCTATGTGACACAAGATGGACATGGTAAAGCAGTGAAAGAGCTCTTTGCCTAAAAGGTTTAAAGGGCCGTTTTGTAGCTGATATGAGCAAAGAGAATCACATCGAAGGAACTGAGACTCGGAGAAATGTAAAAGTGAGGTAAGGATGGCAATGCATTTCCCTTGTTATGTGTGTTCTCTATGGTGATTGATTTATGCAAATGGTTGCAGCCAAGGAATCTCCTGAGAACAGTTTGAATTCTTCATTCAACTGAGTCCAGACAGGAATTCTCTCAGACTATCCTGGTCTATTGGTTTGGAAATAAATCCATCCATGCCTGCCTCTTCACATTTCATCTTGAATTCATCCAGGACATGCGCTGTCATGGCGTAGATCGGAGTGCGTTGGCGGTCAAGAGATTCTTCTTCCTCTCGAATAATTTTAGAGGCTGTCAAACCATCCATTTCTGGCATTTCAATATCCATGAATATGACATCAAATTGTTCACGTTGGACCATTTCGATACCAGCTGGACCGGAGGGTGCAGCTGAGACCTGATGTCCTATTGATTTGATCATCGATTCAGCAACCATAAGATTGATCTCACTATCGTCGATAACCAGGATTTTCATCTCCCGTTGATCGTTTTTCTCTTCAACGAGGTGTTCAATTCTGTTCTCATGCGATGCCCCCAAAGCTCTGGATTTATCGATGCTACTTTGCAGTTCTTCGACAGTAAATGGGTTCGTTATGCTATCGCATAAATTCAGACAAAGTTGCAGATTTGGGTCTGTCTCTCGTCCACTTGGAATCAACAACAACATTGAAAGTAAGTCCGTCGCAGTCCCTAAAAGCTCGTCTTGTAGCGATCCCAGATCTTCAATATCGATTATGATGAGATCAAAAATAGAGTCTTCAGGGTTGGGAACGCAGCTCTTCAGGTCATCAATAGTTGTAACGACTTCAGAAGAGTGACCGAGTGAATGCAAGCATTTTTGAAGATATTTTTGGGTTACATCGTCTTGACTATAAAGTAAGACGGATTTGGGAGCGTACTCTTTTTGATTGACCTCGTGGCAAGATGTCAACTCGAGATTAAAGGAAAAATTAGACCCGACATTCAATTCGCTCTCGACAACCATTTGACCTCCCATCAAATTCACTAATTGTCGAGAGATGGAAAGCCCCAAGCCTGTCCCACCGAACCGTCTAGTGACTGAGGCATCACCTTGATCAAACGCTTCAAAAACTTTATTGACATCCTCTTGCGGAATTCCAACTCCCGTATCGATCACCGAAAATTGATAATTGTTTTCAGAGTCAGAAGCAGCACTCCGTTCGACGATGACATCGATCGAACCTGAACTTGTAAATTTAATTGCATTCCCAATTAAATTTAAAAGAACTTGTCGTATTCGATTGGGGTCACCAATGACATTCGCTGGGATTTCTGGAGAGATTATACAATGAAATTTCAGCTGTTTTTCTTCTGCTTTAATTGACATCAAGCGACACGCATTAACTACTGAATCGTGAAGATTGAACGGGATTTCTTCAATCACCAATTTCCCAGCTTCAATTTTCGAGAAATCCAATACATCATTCAGAATCGTTAACAATGTGTTTGCTGATTGTTTAACAGTACTGAGGTGGTTTTTCTGTTGTTGGTCTTGACTGGATTGCAAAGCAAGTTGAGTCATCCCGATAATTCCATTCATTGGAGTACGGATTTCATGGCTCATCATGGCGAGGAATCGACCTTTTGCTTCACTTGCCTGACGTGCTCCGCGAATCGATTCAACGAGTCGAGTTTGTGTGCGACGTAACGCTTTCGCTACAGTTTCAAGTTCACGATTTGAGTGAGACAACTGATCATTACGGTCTTTTAATTCTTCAGTTCTTTCAGCGACACGTGATTCAAGGTGATCGTTAAGCTTCTGGATTTCTTTGAAAACTTCAGCGTTTTCTAAAGCCGCACCGATCAATGATGCGACAAAATCAGCTATTTGCCTATCGATATCACTAAACTGTCGTAGATGGTCGGGATGCTCTACAACAAGTTCAGCAATTTTTCTTTCTCGGACAATAATGTTTGTACGAATTGTGTGATTATTAAGAACCTCGTTTGCTTCTCCTTCATCATCCTGAAGTTCAAGTGGAACTTGATCGCCTGTTTCCCAGTTGATCTGCGCAACGGTTGCCCGCAATAACCGCCTCGCAGCCTCATGACCTTGCTGAGAAATTTCGACAATATCCCTGGCAGACATGATTTTTCGCCCCGTCTCCATGAGGGTTTCAAATTGATTGGCG
>JABJMI010000899.1 GCA_018659505.1 Planctomicrobium sp. | reverse complement strand
GTAGTGCGCCTAACGCATCAGCGGCAGCGGCGCGAACGCGATTCTTCTCATCGGTTTTCACCTTTTCGGTCAGAACTGGAATCGACGCTGCCTTCCCCAAGTCTCCGAGGCTTTTAGCTGCCCACATTCTTTCCAGCCATTCTTCGGACTCGATCATTTTGAGCAACGGTTGAAGTGCTCGATCATCCTTAGATTGACCGAGCAACCGTGCAGCTGGAGAACGTGTGAGTGCGACTGGGTGATTTAACATCGCCAGCAATGCTTCGACCCCAATCGATGCCATTTGACGTTCTCGTTTCATCAAAGCTCGTTCTGCATCGTTGCGAACTTTATTGACCGGGTCAGCGAGCATTTGAATCAGCCAGTGTATGGTTTCGTCCGCTTGATCTGCTCCGAGACCCGTGACAGCTAGGCGTCTTAAGGTTGGGATTTCATTTGATAACAAAGACTTCAGTGTCGAACGGCAACTCGAAGTTGAGCACCGCCCGAGCGCCATTGCCGCTTCAGCTCGCACAACTTCTGCACGGTCCTGATCGCTAATAATCTCGGTGACACGATTTAGGATTTCGTCGGGGTATGTCGCGTCAACTTGCTTGAGCCGCTTCACGACATCATCAATTGAACCGTCTAGTATTTCATCTGCTTGAAATGACAAAAGTGTTTCCCGTGTTGATAACGATTGGTAAGAGCTATGTACCGTTCCCCCGGTCATTGACCGGGGGCTAAGTGTTATTCGATAGCTCCACTTTTGCGAAAACTGTCGACATGGAATTCTATGATCTGATCGCCGATCTTCTCATACATTTTTTGCGAGCTATGTGGAATGCCTGGGACGATCACGAACTCGTGTTTGATGCCAAGCTTCTTTAAATGCTGGCTCCAACTTTGGTTGGCTCCGAAATTGAAGTCTTGGTCCCCAACCGCGATAAAGATTCTTAATTTTGGAGCATCTTTGTTTTCCGCAAAGCGAGCAGCAAGAGACCAGGTATTATTCGATGCGAGGACAATGGTTAGCGATTCACTTTCTTTGCCGTCGCTTTCATTGATTCGCTTTTCGTGTTGTTGACCGCCTCCCAACGGAGCTGCGGAGCAGAACAATTCTGGGAATTTAAACATGTAGCGCCCGGTGCCGCGCCCTCCTTGCGAGAAGCCTTCCACGGCGCGACCACTTCGATTTGCAATTGTTCGGTACGTTTTGTCGACATGTTTCAGAAGTTCCAAGAATGCTTGCTCGCCTTTGAATCCACCATGATCGTAATGGCTGAGTTTGCCTCCATTTGGAAAGACATAAATCATTGGCGGCACCTTGCCTTCTTTCATTGCTGGTGCAATGTACTTTGCCATTGAGATGTTCTTTGTCTCACCACCCGGTCGACCTCCATGCAACCAGTAGACCACTGGATATCGCTGCGATTTGTTCGCTGCCTCTGAATAACCGGGCGGTAGAAGTAAGCAGTATCCAACATCAGCCTTATTTGCTTCGCTGTGGAAAGTATCGTGCTGAATATCTTCATGAGCATTCTTCGGGAGTGAACTCGCCCATTGAAATGCTGGTACTGTCTTAGGTTTACTTTTTTGTTGTGCGGAGAGCTCACTCGCCCCGGTTAACATTGTCACTATTAAAAGGAGGGCAAAAGTTTGGCGCATTTGATTCTCTTTTTGATTCCAGAAACAGCATGTCATTGGAGACTCTTCAATCGTCACTATATCAAGTTTTCAATAAGAATCAGATCGCTTTGGGATGATTTCAACTCTTTCGTTCTCACGACTTGTCCACCCGGTCTACTACAGCAAGGCAGACGAGGGGAGTGCTTCCTGCTTGAAATACAACGGTATTTAAGATCGAGACGATTGGTCTATCAATTGCGAACCCGCGACCAGCATGCGTGTCAAAAAGAGACGTAACGCGACTTTGAGTTTGTAGTTATCCGATTTTGGTCAATCATCGCCCGTATTAAGTTGGGCGTAAAGTTTCATACGAATTCTGTGAAGATTGTGAGCAAGTTGCTCGACGAAGACAGAATATTGTTGCTCGCTGACCTCGAAATGCGTAAAATACGCCGCCTCGAACGGGTGGTTTATGTCCTTGGGAATCAGGGACGTCAACTTATCAGCCATCATTTTGGCTAAGGAGCGTGCAGGGTGATCCAGGCGCGACAACACAGTACCACTTCTACGAAACTTGCGTCTGATGCAGCCAGTGTTCAAAAAACTGGTTCCCAGACAGCGATGCAGTCCGCGGTCTTGGCTCTCAACCGTAACTATATGGCAGTGCATGTGATCTCTGTGCGACGTGCGTTCTGCTTACTCTTCAAAGAGCAGGCAGAAGTCATTCATGTTGAAGATGGTCAGTATCAGTCTTATGACTTTGAAGGTTGGAAAGACTACGGCGAACTCAAAACGGATTTAGGCGAGAGGGAGCCGCACGAAGACTGGATTCGTGCTGTCAACTTCGAAATCCAAGTGCCTCGCGTCATCCGACTCACGACTTACGATCGATTGCCCAAAAATGCAGTGAAGTTCAACCGCAGGAATGTCTTCCTGAGAGATGGTCACCGCTGCCAGTATTGTGGCAATCGATATAGCTCACCTCAATTGAGCCTAGATCACGTCATGCCGAAATGTCGTGGAGGTCTGGATACGTGGGAAAACATCGTCTGCGCATGTCTCGACTGTAATGTGAGCAAAGGCGGAAGAACTCCGTTGGAAGCAGGGATGCCGCTGTTGCAAAAACCGTTGAAGCCTAAACGGAGTCCTTTGCTGAATCGCCAACTCGCTCAACCGAAGTACGAAAGTTGGCAGCATTTTATTCCACAAGTTTCAGACTGAGTGGTTCCAGTTAAAATTAGCGGCAGGATTACCGATCGAGAGCCCTCGTTCACACAGGATTCTCAATCGGTTCACATTCTTGCAGCAACGGCTATACTTCTGGAGTGAGTCGTACTGCTGGAAGTTGAATTTATGGCAAAACAATCTAAAGATAATTCGAATTCCGAATTACGTAGCCTGAATCGCGACACGAAAGAGGACCCGTCATTTGTAAGTAAATTGCCGGATGGAAACCTGCTTTCGCAGATCCTTGGCTTCTCTGACAATGAACTCAACGACAATGAGCATCTCCACCAGATCGAAGCAACATTGCGACCTGTCGCTGCAAGGTATCAGCCTGACCAGCAGCTGAATGAATCGATCACTCGGGAATTGGTCAGTGCACTGATTCCCGATATCAAAGGTTTGTCTCCTCCTCTTTCGGAGCAACTTGTGGAGTGGGTCGCCCGGACTCTGTTTTCAGATCCGATGGCGCATGGACGGTTGGAAAGTATGTGGGTGCAATTGATTGGGCGAAGCTCAGATGGCAGGAACTAATCCCAGAGAACGCGATGTGCGCGTTGCCAAATTGATGACCAATTGCCAGGGGTTGGTGCGCTCAATTGCGTGGAAGATTCACCAGAAGTTGCCATCGCATGTTGATCTCGATGACCTGATTGGCTTTGGGCAAGTTGGTCTTGCCGAGGCAGCCCGTGATTTCGATGAAGGTCGGGGTGTGAACTTCACGACCTATAGTTACTATCGGATTCGCGGATCGATTCTTGATGGTCTGAACAAAATGACTTGGTTCAGCAACGCCGATTACAATCGAGGGAAATACGAACATATTGCCAATGATGTTCTTGCAGTTGATCAAAAAGAAGAAAACTCCTTTTCCAGCGACCTCTCCTGGTTTTCCTCAACAACAAGTGCTTTGACCTCTGTTTATCTGATCTCTCAGCTTGGCAGCGGAGAGGGTAGTGGACCGGAAAAAATCGATGAGGACTCGGAGACGGAAAGACAGCGAGTTGAAAATGCCGATCTCATCAAACGCATGAAAAACTTGATGGATGAATTACCCGAGCAACAACAATCAATTTTGCAGGGGGTTTACTTTGAGGGTTTGAGTATCAAGGCAGCTGGAGAAAGAGTCGGAATCAGTAAAGCCTGGGCAAGCAGGGTTCACAAACAAGCTCTGGAGCAATTGGTCAGGCAATTGTCAACGGCAGTGGATTGAATCTGAAACAGAGAATGGTTAAGCTCAAAAATAGGAGAGGTCGATCTCGGTTAGGGAGGGATTGGTTTGAATACGGAGAGGAAGGACGATTTCGTTCTAATTAATAGTATTCGTTTGAGAATTGTATATGGGCATTGATGTTGAGCTAGAGAAACTCCTAGAGCCAATCCCAGGTGATAATCCTGCTGGCGTCGACTTGCGCGATGACGATGATCCGAATAACATTTTCCGGAGAATCAAGGATGCCCGCAACGATGCGAGGCAAGAAGAATCTCAAGCGGAACTTGACGGGACCAGTTCCCCAGAGGCAGCTCGAATCTGGAGTCAGGTTTGGAGTGATGGACAAGAATACCTGCAATCTCAGGCGAAAGACCTTGAGATTGCAGCTTACATGATTGAAGCTTCAATTCGTCTCGGTGGCTATCAAGGTTTAGCGACCGCTCTTGAGATGACGAACGAATTGGCTTCCCGCTTCTGGGGCGAATTGCTGCCGACCCCGGATGAAGATGGTATTGAAACAACAATTTTACCAATCGCACGACTTAACGGAGATGTGATTTCATCTCCGTTAATGCGTATTCCCGTCACAGATGATAGTTCTGCTGGCGAGATGTTGGTTTGGCAACATGCTCAGGCGCAACAGTTAGAAGGTCTGGATGCCGATGAGCGAGATTTGCTGATTTCTCGCGGTGCGGTGACTCTCGAAAAATTCAATCAGGCTGTTGCGGAGACAACTTCAGACTTTTTTCTAAACCTGAAAAGTGAACTTGATCGAACACGTGAAATCCTGCAAACACTTGAAAGGACATTCGAGGAGAAAGCAGGAGACGAGTTTGCGCCAAATCTATCGATATTCGAGAAATCAATTGCGGAAGCCGAAGCTGTCTTGGAGCAGGTTGCCGGTGACAAACTCATTGTTGAAGAAGAAGAGATTGCAGACGAGGATTCTGGTGCAACTGATGGCGGAGGCGGAGCTGTAGGTGGTGGAGGTTCCGCACCTAAAAAAGAAGGCATCACATCGCGGGAAGATGCGTTTTCTCAATTAGAAAAAATTGCAACGTGGATTCAAAAGAACGAGCCACAAAGTCTTCTTCCTTCAGAAATTCGTAAAGTCATTAAACGTGGAAAAATGAGCCCACAAGAACTTTATGAAGATTTAATTACAGATGACACAGCTCGACGAGAGCTTTACCGAGATGTTGGAATTGATGTCCCAGAAAGTGATGGTT
>JABJMI010000897.1 GCA_018659505.1 Planctomicrobium sp. | reverse complement strand
TCCATCTGCCATTTTCAACACACGTTCGACTTCTCCCCCGAAGTCTGCGTGCCCTGGAGTATCGATGATGTTGATCTTGACTCCTTTGTAATCGATCGAAATGTTTTTAGAGAGAATCGTGATTCCACGTTCTCGTTCGAGATCATTGGAATCGAGGATACATTCCTGCTGTAGTTGCCCGTCACGAAACTGACCGCTTTGACGAAGCAAAGCATCGACGAGAGTCGTTTTGCCATGGTCAACGTGGGCAATAATGGCGATATTTCGAATGTCTTGACGTCGCATGAAAGGTTGTTCTTTTGGCTGCACACTAGCAATATGTAGGAATAGCGTGAGTGTGGAAAACTAAGGTCATCTCAACAACAGATGTTGTTTGAGCTCATCCAGAGTTATTGATGAAAACTTTGGAACGTGGTTTTTGAACTTGAAGGGAATGTCCAACACTTGAGTCTGACCGGTCGGTCTTAGATCTACACCAATTACTTGTTAAAGTCTTCGATGAATTACGCCCGGTCTCGCTTGCTCCAATATCACGTACGCGCGGATAATAGAGAGTTCTTCAGGTTTTAAGGAGTTCAGAATGATCGAAACTCAGTGGATTTCGCATTCTTCTCATTAACGGAACAATAAAACAGACCTCAATTGGTCTAAAACAATCAAATGGCTCTGTTTTGAATACGATCACCCCCTCATTTTTAATCTTAATGACTGTGATATTGCCAGTTCTGGCTGTTTTCGTACTGACTTTGGGGACTTTCTTCATTTCAGAGAAGCGAAATGGACTCGTTCTCGCCAGAGTTGCATCAACAACGGCTTTTGCGTCCATCTTAATCGCAATTCTTCTGAGACAGTTTTTCTTAGGTCAGCAGCAACTTGAAGTCGTTAATTCGCTCCAGCTTGGCAGCTTATTTCAAATCGAATTCTTTCAGGATCGACTCAGCCTGTTCTGGTTGTTTCTGAACTCTGCTGTCGTCGCTCAAATTTTATGGTTCGATTCGAAATTCAAGCGAGGGAAATCTTCTCTCGCAGCGATATTGTTTTTGGCACTCTTCGCACTGATGCAGTTGATCGTCCTTACCAATGATGCACGATGGCAATGGATGTTGATTAGCCTGAGTAATTGGTTGTTGTACGCCAATCTCGTTCAATTCCAATCGTCCAATGATTCTCACGTGCGACCAACCCAAACAGTCATTTTTCTGACGGTTGCATCTCTTCTGGATGTTGGGTCTGCTTGGAATCTATTTGGTAACCGGCTCATTAGATATTTCATTGCTAACGACTGAAGGTCTCTTCGTCGAAGCAAGCGGCAGTGCGACCTCCCTTTTGATCACGTCGGTAATGAGCCTGTTCATCTCACTGATCATTCGCTGCGGATTCTTCCCAGCGATGATCTGGACGAACGATTTCATTTATTCAAGAACGTCACATGCGATGTTGTGGGCGTTTCCAATTTCGATTGGTGGATACCTTCTGTTTCGCTGGCTTCCGATACTGACTTTGTTTGATGAACCGCTCACCCTACTGATCGGATTCGGAGCACTCTCCGCAGTTCTATTGGCGGTCTCTGCATTATTCCAATCGGAAACTAAACAGCGACAACGACTCGGTTCGGTGCTGATCGCATTTGCAGTCATTGGAGTCGCAGCCGATCCAGCTTTATGGCCTCAGATGGCTGCCCTGTTTGCGGGGACTATTCTTTTTATGATCACGCTCTCGTATCAGCAAACTTCTGAAAAGTCTGCTCTCAAGTGGGGACTTTTGTTGCTGCTTCTCTGCGGCACGTTCGGAGTGGAAGCCATGTTGCAGGTGATGGGAGCAAGTGGAAACGGGACTGGTGCGGAAGTTCCTCCGGTGATGTTTCCACTATTGGTGATTACGATGGGGCTGTTTTTATACGGCGTCTTCCAACAAATTCATCAACGAGGAGAAAAAGCAGAAGAGGAGCCAACTCAGAAAACAGGAAACTTCGTTTGGGGACTGAGTTTGTTGGTTTTATTTCAAACGGTTCCGTTTTTCTTATCACCAGAGACTCAATTTGAGTTTTTGTTCCCGTTGTCGATGACTGTGTTAGTCGTCATTTCAATCTCGATATCCATCTCAATTCAATCAATGGGTGGATTGAATTCGTTTGAACTTGGCTCGCTGGTCAAGCTGTGCAAAGAGGACTACTACATTCCGCTCATCGTGAAACGAGGGATTGCGATCCCAATCAAGATCGGAGCCCTCTTCATTCATTTCGTAGATCTGTATTTAGTACAAGGACTGCTGATCAAGATTCCAAACTGGTTAATGAAGGAAATCGGAGAGACAACACAAGAGATTGAAGAAAACAGCACTGCATTAACTCAGTGCCGTGCGATTTTGATGGTAACGGTGGTTTTGATTCTCGCCGTCTGGCTCCAGTATTTTTAAAATGGGTCTTGACCAGTTCAGACCATTTTTGAATTTGCTCTCGTTTTTCAGAAATATGAATTAACATGAATCTCACGCAGAGCCGCAGTGTTCGCAGAGAAAATATAAAAACTCTGCGCTCTCTGCGGCTCTGCGTGATTTAAGGCTTTCTGAAATCCAACACTAAAAAATACATATCACGAAATGTTTTTGGACATCCTTCAATTTGAATTCTTTCGGATGTCGATGCAGATCATTTCCGCACCATCACGCAGATAAAGCTTTCCATCGCTGAGGGTCGGTGCTTGTCGCGTTTGTCCCATGACTGTTGCACGATCAAGTTCTTCGTAATTCTTAATGGTCGCATTGACGATCACTAAGTCTCCGTCCATTGTCGTACACCAAAATTTTCCATCGGCAGCGATCATGTTGCCTTTTCCGAAGCGGCGTTTCTGCCACATGACAGTTCCATCTTTAGCATTCAGGCAAGTCAGATTCGTCACAGGACCGGCACTGCCCACGTTGTCGAACCCGAACAGAAATTCATTGAGAAGAATCGACGTTTGCCATTCATTCCTGAAGTCAGAACGATTTCCGAAAGACTTCCAGATTTCACTGATCTTGCCTCCCGCTTTCTCGGGAACACTCAATAGAACTGTTCCATGATTCTCACCAGCTGAAAGCAGAACATTGTCCCCGACTGAAATCGGTGTGGCAATGTTGCAGTTATAATCTGTGATATAGGGATAACTCCAGATTTCTTTTCCCGTTTTCGGTACCAGTCCCATCGCTCCGCTTCCGTGAAAGACGACGAGCTGAACAGTTTGTTTGACTTTCAGCAACGCTGGGGACGAATATCCAGCGGGGTTCCCGTTACCAGCAGTCCATGCGAGTTCCCCGGTTTTTCGATCAAAGGCAGCAACCGTCGCTTTTGATGCTCCAACGGTAACAATGACATGCTCATCGGTCAGGATTGGAGAGCAAGACATTCCGTACTCAGAAGGTTTTCCACCAAATTCTTTGAAGGGATCAACGCTCCAAACTTTCTCTCCCTTTGGAAAAGAAAGACAGGCGAGAACTCCTTCTCCAGAAAGGGCAAAGAGTTGTCCCTGATCAATGGCAGGTGTCGACCGAGGCCCATCCCCCATTCCATTTTTATAATTGGGAGCGATTGCCGTTTTCCATTTGACATCTCCAGTCAGAACATCAACGGCGACGACGTATTGTTGCTGATCATCTTGGTAAAGAGTGCAAGCAGTCTTGTCTGTAACGACAATACCGGACATTCCCACCCCAAGGTCCGTTCGCCAGCGAATGTTTGGTCCATCAACTGAGAAACGGTCAATGAGATTCTCTTCTTTAGAGATCCCATTCCGTTGTGGTCCCAGGAATTGAGCCCAATCTGCCGCGATACAAGCAGATGGAATCGTGAAGAGCGCAACAAGAAAAGCAAAACGCAACAGCATGATGAATCCGTTCAGGTTGAGGGAGATGTCGAGATAAACTCTAAACGGCGATAGCTTTCAATACAATTCAATAATGCAATCTATTTAGCCGCCCACTTGAAGTGGGCGGCTAACCGACGGTTCTCAATCATTCAATGCGAATGCGATTCAATTTCATTTCCAACGACCAGGCAACTGCCAATGCGTGTTTCCGTGCAAACTGGGTCGTCTGGAGATTCAATCTGAAGTGTGGCATGTTCGATGCCAAATCGCTGATGGAGTTGTTCCCGTAATTGGTGCAATTGAAATTCTTCGCTTGAATTGGGAGTAAGAACGACGTGGGCTGATAATGATTTTAATCCACTTGCGATTAACCAGACATGTAAGCAATGCACGCTTTGCACAAAGGGTTGTTCAACGATGAAATTCTCAACTTCATGCACGTCAACGTCGCGTGGAGCATTCTCCATCAAGATGCCGATAGACTCGCTGAGCAAATTCCAGGATGAATACAGAATCAACAAGCAGACTAAAACCGATGCCACGGGATCTGCCCAGTTCCAGTTGAATTGCCAAACCAGAAAGGCAGCGATGATCACTCCGACGCTGCCGAGCGTGTCACCGATCACATGCAGCCAAGCGCCTCGGAGATTCAAATTATGTTGATGACCACTATGCAGAACCTTGAGAGAGGCGAGATTGACGACCAGTCCACCGATTGCAATCCATAACATGGGACCAGCGAGGATCTCTGCTGGTGCATTGAGTCGCTCCCAGGCTTCGTGAAGAATTCCTCCTGCAACAAGAAACAGAGAGGCTCCATTCGCTGTCGCAGCGAGGATCTCTGCTCGATGATACCCAAAGGTCTGTTGTGGAGACGCTTTTCGAGTAGCAATCCAGGCAGCGAAGAGACTAATTCCCAGCGCAGCCATGTCGGAAAACATATGCCCCGCATCTGCGAGCAACGCTAAAGACCCGGACCAGAAGCCACCGATCAGTTCAGCCAAAAAGTAGATTGCTACGAGGACGAGAGTGATCACGAGCGGTCGTGTTGCAGATTGATTACCTACGTGATGTTCGTGATTGCAACTTTCTGACATATGAACACTGCCTTCACATTTCATCCATGAATTTTGGCGAATAGTGAGCCAAATAAAGTTATAGAATCCATCCGCTTAGACAGACAATAAAAATCGACACTTGCATCATTTGCCATTTCACGTTTTCAATCTTAAAAATTAGACAGGATTGACATCATGAACAGGATAAAATGTTGTTGCTCTTCTTTAATTTTATCCTGTCAATCATGTTCATCCTGTCACTTTTATTTTTCCGATTTAAGCAGGATTCACGTATCGAATTGACGAGGCAATGTCTGTTCCCATCATCCTAACTTTCTCCCCACAATCAAGTTGCAGGCGAAAATGAACATCAATTGTGGGGAGAAGGGACATCGGTTCGCTTC
>JABJMI010000896.1 GCA_018659505.1 Planctomicrobium sp. | reverse complement strand
GGAGCGTGCTGAGTCACTTTCTCTAAGGATGACTCGACTGTCCCAGCGAGAGATTCAAGCTCATCCAGCATCGAACGTCCCTCTTCTGCCCGGAATTCTTCGAAATTCCGCAAGGCTTCGAGGATGATTTTTTCGAAGAGAGGCCAATCGCTCTCATTCACTTTTCGCTCGAAGTCTTCTTGAATGATGCCCGGTAAAGAAAGAAGTGGTGTCACCTCTGAAGGAGGATTGATACCTAATTCGTCAGCGATGTCTGTTAACTGCGTCCAATATTGACGAACCGCAGCCTGATCGATCTTTGCTGCTCGCTGTTCGTTGAGTTGCCTCACTCGTAGCGAAACACTGAGAGTTCCACGAGCGACTTTCTTGCGGACAAGCTTTTCGACGTTCGATTCAAGAGAGAGATAAGCGTCTGGGCAGCGAACATTGACTTTCAAATGACGATTGTTGACGCTGCGAACTTCGGCACTGACAGTGAGGCGATCATTTTCGCCACTGGCATCGCCATGGCCAGTCATACTTAATAACACACAAAAACCTCAAGTTCAGTGTTCCGTGACAATTTCAGAATCGTGCCACTCTTTCTGCCAGTGCTAACCAAGATCGACATGGCACTTATAAAACTGATCGGACCAATGCACTTGTGATCACAAAAGATCGCAGGATTTCTGTCCAATACTTAGTTCGACTCTGGAGCTGGTTCAGTCTCTGCTTCAGTAGTTGGAGACTCAGTAGTCGCCTCAGGTGCAGATTCTTCAGTTGTTGATTCTTCAGCTGACTCTTCGGTTGTTTTTGGAGCCGCTTCTTCTGTTGAATCAGTGGCTGGTTCCGTTTCGGGAGTTGCCTCTGTTTCTTCAATCGTTTCGATTTCAGTATTGGGGTCTGGAGTTGTAAGGGTACTAGACTCGCCCAAATCTGTGTCTGAAGAATCTTCATCTTCATCAGTCGCTGTTGCTCCTGGGACTTTGTCGGGAAGCGTGTTTTCAAAGCTGGTTGCGGCACTTCGCATTGCACAGCCACCGATTCCAGCGAGCAGCACCCAGAGTGTTGCTGTCACGACTGTGATCCAGGTGAAAACATCACCGGCTTTCGTTCCGAAGGCACTTTGCCCGCCGGCTCCCCCAAACGCACCAGCCAGACCGCCACCGCGACCTCGCTGCAATAGGATAATCATCATCATGAAAATCCCTGCAATGAGGAGTGCGATTTGAAGAATTAGTGCCAGAGTCTCCACGATGTGTTCCTTTCACAAATTCTGAAACGATCCCTGTTTCGGGATTGATCGCGTCAGCTTTCAATCAGTCTGCTTAGAAGTTTTATGTGTTATTAACGAATGAATATCGATTTTCAGTGAATCCTGCAATGGAATTCCACTAAGTCTCACTCATTTAGCCGCACGCTTTAAGATTGCGGCTAAACTTTTGAGTAGAAATCAATTCGAAATTCAGCTGATAATCTTTGAATTGATTGCTTTAACTGGAAATTTTCCCGCCCGCTTCAATGATGGGAATGAAGTTTTCGGGAGTCAGACTCGCTCCGCCAACTAACGCACCGTCAACGTTCTCTTGGGAGAGCAATTCTTCCGCGTTGGAAGGTTTGACGCTGCCTCCATAAAGAATCCTTGTTGCGTTCGCAACTTCCTCGCTGTAGCGAGTTTCCAGCCATTTGCGTAGATGTGCGTGAGCCGCATCTGCTTGCTCTGGAGAGGCTGTTTGACCGGTTCCGATTGCCCAGACAGGTTCGTAAGCGATGACGACGTTTGCCATTGCCTCAGCGGAGACATCTTTCAGTCCCCCTTCCATTTGCTCATCGAGCACAGCTTCGGTTTTATTTCCAGTCCGTTCTTCGAGAAGTTCGCCCACACAAAGGACTGCTTGTAGACCTTTCTCTAGTGTCTTCAAGACCTTACGGTTGATGTCGTCGTTCGTTTCGTTGAGTACATGACGACGTTCGCTATGCCCGAGAATGACCGAAGTCGCCCCCGTATCTTTGATCATGGAGAGCGAAGTCTCGCCTGTGAACGCCCCACCATCTTCGAAGTAACAGTTCTGAGAACCAACTTTCACTTCGCT
>JABJMI010000895.1 GCA_018659505.1 Planctomicrobium sp. | reverse complement strand
TTGTACTTCAACGATGAGAGGAGGTTCTGGAGCAGCGACCTCGACTGGAGGATTATGTGTGGTTCCTGCTTCGTGCGACTCAGTTCCCACTTGGGAAATTGGGTTCGCTGGTGCGACAACAGGAGAGGCAACTTTTGCTTCCGGAACTTGCTCTACTTCTGAATGAGTTGCAAGATCGGGAGACGGACTTTCCGAATTCAGAATCCCTCCAAGAACGACTCCCATCACAACTAGAGCGGCCGCTCCCACAGCAATCCAAACTTTCCCAAATGATTTCGGTTGAACTTGTCGAACGGGATTCGGTTCTGAAACAATGTCCTGCGGATCGATTTGAAGAGTTTCGAGCTCTGGCAGCTGAACGCTGTTTCCACACTTGGGGCAATGGACTCGCTTACCTGCGTACTTGTCCTTGACCTTGGTCTGGTGATGGCAGTTGTCGCAGGAAAAAGAAACGGACATTGTGGCCTCATTGTAAGCACCGATGAGAAGCATAAGATGCTACGAGAAGCAGTAACGAAAATCCAGCGACGAACGACAAGGATTCAATTCTCCCTAACGTCTCCGGAGTCCAAGTCTTCGAGTCGCATTCCCCTAGTTTCACCTGCTTCGTTTGCTTGCCACAACATACCAGACTCGACATCAAGACAAGTAAGCCAACCTCGCCCGCATGCCCACGTATCGATACAAACGGCGTGCCCGTGATCGAGAGGGAGCCCCGACTTCTGAGAAGAATGACCGCATACCATTGTCTTGCCAGATACATGGGGTGCAGGAAAACGAAATGGTTCCCAGTAGAGCATTGAATCTGGTTGATCAGAAATAGGCATATTCGGGTATGCGTTGGCATGAACAAAGAAATGTCTATCTGTTTCGTACGACGGCAGAAGTTCGTTTTCGAGGAAATACCAGTGATGGTCTGGAATGTCAGAGATTTCGCCACCATCTCCCTCGAACGGAGAATACGACGAGAGTGTGCTGCGACCGCCCACATCTAGCCATATTATGTGAGACTTCTCATCATCAAGGGCATTTAGCATCATAATTTCATGGTTGCCACGTAGAGCAATGAGATGTCCGGTCGCATGTCTATGAATGAGCCAATCGATGACAGCATTCGTGTTGGGACCACGATTGACGTAATCACCAAGGGTGATCAGCGTGTCGTCAGAGCGAACATCGACAAACTCAATAAGTTTGCAAAGTGAATTGAAGCACCCGTGAATGTCCCCGATTGCAAGATGACGTCCCATCTACCACCTCAGTGTCATTATTTGACCGCTAATACATAAAACAATTACTCTTCCGGCACAACCAGCTCAATCACATCTCCATCAAGCCTGTAACTTAACCCAACTTTCTCGCAGGACTTCTCTAAGAGTTGGTGGATTGTCGCCTCGTTGAGTTCGAGTGAAATTATCTTTCCGAGGTCGATGTTGGCTGTTTGGATTTCTTTTGCATCATAGCGAACTTCAATGCCTTGAACCTTAAGGGTTGCCATGAGGCTGCCGAACGGTTTCTCCACCATCTTGAAAGTGAAACGAACATCGCGCAGCGAATCGCTTGTTGATGCAACCGGCTTTTGGCGGAGGGACTGCTTCTCTCCGATTAAGATAGCAACTGCTTCGTGGTCTTCGACTGTTCCGGTGAACAGCAAGGAGTTGCGGTACTCACGAGCATTGAGCTTAGGGAACTTTTGATTCGTCAGCGTGATTGCTTCGTTTAAGGTCATCCCCTTCGGCTTATGTCCCTGATTGATGCCGACGTCTGGGATTTGATTCACAATGCGAATCTGATTCGCATCGATCCACTCAAACGACAATCCGTATTGAGATAGAATCATCAAACTCCCTTCGATGAAATTTGGATAAGCGATGGTTCCGCTCACCCAAAGATCGTGGGGGATCATTTCCAGATTGATGATACGAATATTGTAGCGGTCCGCCTGCTTAGCGATGATCTCTTGCGGAGAACTCACGGCATCCCAGCTTAGTTCGTATCGACGAAGCAGTTTGAACTGACGCTTGGGGGAGAGATCTTCGATTTCGTCAAACTCGTCACGTGCCAATTCGATGCGAGTTTTTAAGTACAACGCTGTCTCTGGTGGACCAACGAAAATGGTGTCAGCGACGACGCTCATCTCGCAGTCCGCTTGTTTCACGAATTCACGAATCCCTTCATCGAAGTACTCGGCAGCGATTGCGACTTCGACCTTTTGAGTTGGATCGATTCTTCGGTCAATAAGAATTGCAATTTGTTGAACTTGTGAAATTCGTTGTAGGTAGTGGAGGGTTGTGCGATCTGCATTCGCATTGAACGGTCGCGAGATCGCTTGCTTGAATTGTGACTCTTTTAAGAATTCAACAGTCTCTTCTGCGATGCTGAATGCGGGTATCAGCAGAGTGAGACCTAGTGCCAGTATCAAATTACCAGGAACCGGATTTGGCTTCGGACTCCTTGGAATCGATGAGAAGAGACGATAAATTGTGAAAAACTTTCGCATAGATATTTTGCCAGCAATTGAATGTTGGACTTTAGCTTCTCCCTTTATTCGAGAAACATCAATCGCAACCTGTTGATGTCAGCAAATTTTAATTCGGTATTCTCGTGAATCAATCTCCCTCTGAAACTTGTCGCGTCGCAGTCCTTTCCGGTCCAAGTGGCAGCGGAAAAACAACAATTGTCGAGCGTCTCCTCGGGCAATCTGCTGTCTCCATTGAGATGGCAGTCTCCGCAACAACGCGTCCCGCGAGAGTGGGTGAAGTTCACGGAAAGCATTACTATTTCTTATCTTCCGATGATTTTGACAAGCAGCGGCAGGCAGGAGAGTTCGCTGAATGTGCAGAAGTTCATCGAAGCGGATACTGGTACGGAACTCTGAAAAGCGAGGTTGAGCGGATTCAGTCGTCTGGTCGCTGGGTCTTGTTGGAAATCGATGTTGAGGGTGCGTTGAATGTCATGCAAATGTACCCCGATGCGTTGTCTTTTTTCTTGAAAACTCCTTCTGTCAACGAGTACGAGAACCGCTTAAGAAGCCGTGGAACGGAAACTGAAGAAGTTATTCAACGTCGCTTGCGGACAGCGGAAGAGGAGCTAAAATCTGCAAGTTCCTACCGGTACAGAATCATTAATGACGATCTCGACAGAGCAGTCCAGGAAATCTGCGACATTCTGGAAGAGAGGGAGAAAGAAATCCATGCTCGATGATCTCAAAGAAGACACGATTGCCATCAAAGTCGGCGGCAAGTTTAAGCTCACGACCCTCATTCAGAAGCGACTCGTTCAACTCAACCGTGGAGCACCGCCGCTAGTTGACTGCCCCGGTAAACCCACAATGGCAACCGTGATCGAAGAGATCATGACCGATAAAATCTATCTGGACTCAACAGATAAAGTCGTACTGATCCCAGACGACGCACCCGATTTAGAAAAAATGCTGGCTGAAGAAGTGCCGGATTTTGACGAGTAGCGTCTGC
>JABJMI010000338.1 GCA_018659505.1 Planctomicrobium sp. | reverse complement strand
GAACGGTGACGCTGATGACGAGTCCGCCGTCCCAGCTATTTGTATCTCCGCCGGCAATTGTCACGTTGTATTGATTCGCGAGTTCGAAGAGTCCACGATAGATCTCTTCTGCATAGCTTCGATCTCGATGCTTGGGCAATACGATTCCCACAAAGGCAGCGACCGGTTTTGCTCCCATCGCTGCGATGTCGCTGAGGTTAATTGCCAAAGCTTTGCGCCCGATTAAGAACGGATCGCTCTCAGCAGTGAAATGAACTCCTTCGGTGATGACATCAACCGCTGTTACCACTTGAGATCCAGGAGAAACATTCAAGACGGCAGCGTCGTCACCGATTCCATGTTGTATTTCAGGACGTGATTGTGACTGATCCTTGATCCACTCAATAAGTTGGAATTCAGAACGTGTATTAGAAGTTTCGTGGGACATTGTTATGTAAGTTAACGGGCACATGTATCTGTTGGTCTGCACAGCGGACCCTACAATTGATTTTCATTACGTGTCGATTTCCACAAATCGGCGGCCTTTAAGAGTTGTTTCTCGAAGACTTGTTTGAGTTCGTTTTCTTGAGGGACATGACCTTTGTCTATCTCAGTGAAGTACCAGTTCCATGCCATGCCGGTAGCGTAAGTCATGGCGAATGCTGCCGCTGCGTTGGCTGCCATGCCGACCCAGGGGATGAATTTCAAGGCTTCTCGAAGTGCCATACGAACAGCTACTCGACCACCGAGTGCCCCAGAAATTTTAGCGATTGTTTTGCCATCGATGGGATGACCATGAATCTTGGCTAACTTGTAGATTAAATGTGTCTGTAACCCCATCACTACAGGAATGTCGACCCACGGAAGTGGAACTGCTCCAGCGGTCGCAGCGAGGCTACTTGTTCCTAGAATTGTTGGCATTGTTTGACGTCGAACGAGGTCTGCCAACGGGTCGAGGACTTCATCCATTTGTATTAAATGCTGTCGATACGCTGCGGGCAACAACTTGATGATCGCTCGCTTCAGCCGGTCTCCACCGAAGAATGGTTGTTCGAAGCCTTCATAGAGAGGCGTAATGTCGATAGGAACGGCATGATCGAAGAGTCCATCAAAGCGTTTGTATTGTAGCTCAAGTGAACGATGCAAGTTTTCCGGGATGCCATCTGGTAATGGACTGCTGACCTCTTCAAACGGATCGATTTCAGGGTGCTGCTCACCGGGATACGCTTCGTGGAGATTCGTCAAGACAAGTAGCACGGGGCGAGTAGGTGACGACTTGCGAATTTTCTTTAACGCTATGAGCACCTCAGGAAGAGAATGGTCCATGACACGAACAGTCACGATTAGTAAATGAGCTTCTTCTCCGAAGGAAGCGATGTCTTCATCTGGATTGTAATCGGCTTCGCTGAGCCCACGTGTGTCCAAGAACTCCAGAATAGGTTCCGATTCAGTCGGGAATGAATACCGCGAAGAGTATTTCGTTTGCGGCTGATAACCATTTCCGATTTCGACAGCGTCAACTCCAGTTAGATAGCGAATGATTGTCGACTTCCCGCTACCGGTCTTTCCGAACAGCCATAAGACTGGAATCGGCGACTTCTTGAGGAGCTCTCGCTTTGCGTGCGCGTACTCCTCGTCGCTCATCTTCTTTTGGGGAAACCAGTTGCTCATTAAATAGTAACCATAATGCGGCGAGAGGGGGGACGTGAATCCCCTCTCTTGAAAAACTCCACTTCAACTGTACACGGTATTCATTAAAACAGGGAGCTGACACTCCCCGCTCGCCTCTGAAACTATTCAACCCACTTCTTAGGATAACCATCTAACGGAGAATCTGCATCTGGCAGCCATGTTACTGATTCGTGAACTTTCTTCGCGAGGGCGACGTCGCTGTCGGTGATGGCTTTGACTCGGTGAGTTTGAATCTTGAAGATCACCTGTGCATAGCCGATTTCGAGATCGGGATGATGATTGGCAGCTTCAGCGAGATACCCGATGGCATTAGTCAGCATTAATGTGTGTGACCAGCCAGGTGTCTTGAATTTCCTACGTAGCCATCCGTCCCTGAGTTCCCAGCCGGGTAATTCCTGCAAAGCATCTGCGAGTTGTTTTTCGTCTAATATTTGATCATCAGCCATTGTTTCTTTCCTCTCGATTGGCGATGTGGAATGGATATCGATACAGTTTGCCAAATGGTCGAGCCATCGTACATTCTGTGATGCAATACATTTTATCACAAACAAAAACGGAACAATACAAGGATTTTAGATGCCTATCGATTGGCAACCACTTCAGGAAATCATTTCTTCTCATCAGCGTTTTGTCATCACCAGTCATGTGCGACCTGATGCGGATGCCATTGGATCGGAAATGGGATTGAAGGCACTTCTCGAGCAGCTCGGTAAAGAAGTCCGAATCATCAATCCTTCTGCCACTCCCGATCATCTGCAATTTCTTGATCCGGACAAGTCAATTCAGAAGATTGGTCCCGCAGTCTCTTTAGAGTCCGCCTGTGATACTGATGTCCATATCGTGGTGGATACGAGTGCCTGGATTCAGTTAGGTGATGTCGGCAAAGTTCTGGAGAAAACTAACGCGAAGAAAGTTGTTATTGACCATCATCTAAGTTCGGATGACCTTGGAGCGACTGAGTTCAAAGATACGACAGCAGCTGCCACCGGCACGTTGATCACAGAGTTCGCTGAGTTCCTCGATCTTCCACCGGCGGGAGATCAAGCAACGGCGCTATTCGCTGCCATGGCAACCGACACCGGTTGGTTTCGTTTTCCCAATTCGACAGAGAGAACCTATTCCACGGCTGCTCGCTTGATCAGCTACGGAGTCCAACCGAATGCGCTTTATCGAGAGCTTTACGAAAGATCTTCTCTCGCAAGACTCAAACTCCATGCAGTGATTTTAGACCGTGTGACCGTCGAATTCGCAGGTCGATTGGCGTATACATTTGCAATGCGTAAGGACTTTTCGGATACTAGATCTCAACCGGCGGATACCGAAGACATCGTCAATACGTGCCTAACAATTGAAGGTGTCGAAGCTGCGTTCATTCTTGTGCAACAAATGGATGGACGTATTAAAGCGAGTTTAAGAAGTCGAGAAGGATTTAGTGTTGCAGCCGTCGCTGAGCAATTCGGTGGTGGCGGACATCGATTGGCTTCCGGTGCGATGCTTCCTGGTCCAATGGAACAGGCACTTGAGTCGTTACTCGAAGTGTTTAAGACGACCTTCCCTCCCTCCGAAGACCTACCGCAGTAATTCCACTATTATCAAACATCCGATGAAAGTTGTGATTCTAAATCAGTCTTACTACTTTGCCTCGAACTCATTCTTTCAATTAGATCTTGAAACAATATTGTTTCTTTGATTTCAATAAGGTTATTCCCATGAACGAATCTGGAAATCCTCAAGATAATTCTGATCAGGGACATGAAAATCAGAGACGTGGTTTTCTGGTGAAATTTGCAGCGGCAGCATTCGGTGGACTCGCTGGTGCGATCCCTGCTTTCTTCGCAGGTGGTTTCTTCTTGACTCCGCTCATCAACAAGCGTGGGAAAGATAAAGAATCCGATGGTTTTTTGTTCGTAGGTTCTCTCAGTAATTTAAGTCCCGGAGGAATGCCGCAAGCCTTCAAAATTACTGGAACCAAAAAAGATGCCTGGACCACATTCGCGGAAGCGGCGTTGGGATCGGTTTATGTTCACATGGGACCTGGAGGTGAGCTGACCGCGTTCAATGCGACCTGTACGCATCTCGGATGTAAAGTCGATTATAAACCTGAGACTGATGTCTATCTCTGTCCTTGCCATGACAGTTCTTTCTCACTCGATGGCGAACGAAACAACGAAATTCCTCCACGACCGATGGATTCATTGGAAGTAGAAGTTCGTGAGGAAGATGAGATTTGGGTTAAGTTCGAGAATTATCGTGCAGGGACATCGAAGAAAATACCTGTCTGAAGTGCTTAAATGTTTTTTTCTTTTTGCTGCTACTGAATACGATTCTAAATAAGATTGACCATGAAGAAAAGATTTACAGATTGGCTGGATCATCGAACTGGGTATCGTGACTTAATGCACGAGGCATTAAACGAACCCATTCCTGGCGGTGCCAAGTGGCGCTACGTCTGGGGGAGTACGCTCAGTTTTACATTTGTCCTGCAAGTCATCACCGGATTCTGTTTGTGGTTTGCTTACAGCCCGAGTGCGACCACCGCCTGGGAAAGTGTTTATTACATTCAGTATCACATGACCTTCGGCTGGGTCGTGCGAGGGATTCATCACTTCGCAGCCCAGGCGATGATGATTCTTTTGATACTGCACCTGATGCAAATCGTGATTGATGGAGCCTATCGCGCGCCGAGGGAAGTGAACTTCTGGCTCGGTCTGGTGCTGATGCAAATCATCATGTTCCTAGGGCTGACAGGATATCTTCTGCCGTGGGATCAAAAGGGATATTACGCCACGCGTGTCGCCACCGAGATCATGGGTTCGGCTCCGTTTGTCGGTCCTTACTTACAACAGATCATGCAGGGCGGCAACGCTTATGGTCATCATACGCTGACTCGTTTCTTCGCACTTCATGCCGGGATACTTCCCGCGACGCTCGCTGGGTTTCTGGCGTTGCATATTTATGTGTTTCGTCGTCATGCTATTCACACGGAGAGCGAAGTCTCCGGCAAAACAAGTAAGGTTTTCTCTATCTTTTGTCTGATTGTCGCTTGCGGTTTAGCCATCGCAAAAAAAATAGAGTTTATCAGTTTTGAACCAGCTTATGCCGTTGCGGTCGTCTTTGCATTACTCGCTGGTTTGGCGTTTCTCTTTGGTTTGAAGGGCAAGCCACAGTCCGATTCGCAGTTCTGGCCTGATCAAGTATTGAAGGATGGAGTCGCCTGTCTGGCTGTCTTAATCGCTATCCTCGCTGCCACTCGATACTGGCATGGAGCGGAACTGACCGCGCCAGCCAATCCAGCGGAACCGTACTCAGCGGCTCGCCCTGAGTGGTATTACTTGTTCCTGTTTCGATTCCTGAAGTTCGAATTCGTCAGCCAATGGGGTGAAGCGACTCATCTTGGCGAAGCACTCGGAGCCATCGTGATTCCAGGTGCTCTGTTTACCATTCTGATTGCGATGCCGATCATCGCTTACTTCCGCTGGGGACACAAATTTAATGTCGCGTATTTATGGACCGTTTTAGGGATCGCTGGAACACTCACTGGCATCGCCTATTACGAAGACTGGTATTCAGAGAGTCAGCCGGGACAAGATTTCCGAGCAGCGGTAACAGAAGCACATCGCGACGGACACCGCACCGTTGAACTTGCCAGTTCCGAAACAGGTATTCCGCCAGAAGGGGCCTCGATACTGCTAGCAAATGATCCACTCACACAAGGTCCAAAGATTTTCGATAAATACTGTTTAAGTTGTCATCAACCTGAAGATCGATTCAAAGACTTCAAAGAAAAACCGCAAGCACCGGGACTTGCTGACCCGTTGCATCGTGACGATGTTCATTTCGCATCACGTGAATGGATCCGTGAAGTTCTGCTCGACTTCGGTGGAAACTTTGAAGCATTAGGCAATATCGAAGGCGAACGTGCTGAAGCTGCTCAGGCAATTCTTGAAGGTTCTATGAAAGACTGGTCCGATTCCAATGCAGAGACTTTACAAGTCGAAGAGAATAAAGCGGACTTCGATGCTTTGGTCGAGTTCATCTATGCACAATCTCAACGCCCCGATGCAATGTCACCTGATTCAGAAGTTGTTCAGCG
>JABJMI010000894.1 GCA_018659505.1 Planctomicrobium sp. | reverse complement strand
TTCATATCCCACGTGTCGAGATGCGAAGATCCTCCGCAAAGAAAAAACAGAATCGTTGATTTTGCCTTTCGCGGTCCCTTGGATGTTTTCGTCTCAGGGGCAGCAAGAACAGGTTTGCCGAACGAGTAGCCTGCAAAACCAAGTCCAGATGCAATCAAAAACTGACGTCTTTCCATCGACATGATCATGTCCCATACGAGGAAACCACGAATACAACAACATATACCGATGTTATTAGATGTTCTGATGCACTGACAGCCTGTTTCTTAGTAATCGATCAAAAGTCAAATAATTCAAAACTTCCTTTGGTGCGCGGCTGCTTATGAAAACTCGTCTCAGATTACAGGGAAGTTGTTTCGGCACACTTCCTAAGAACATTTTTAAGCTGCTTTAGTCACGACAGGTTTACTGGATGTTGATTTCCAATCCAGCCTTCCAGCTGAGCCGATCTGCGTTAAACTTCGGAAAAAAAGGCAGCAAATACTCCACCTCTCTTGATTCTGCTGCGACATCGCTCAAAATTCGCAATTGTGTGAACTTCTTTGCTTAGGTGAGAGTCTACACAGCGATTTGTTAATTTCACCGCTTCCCTTCGCTATCGTTTAGATTAAGATCGTCCAATGCGTCTTTCGAACACTGTTAAAACCCTGAAGCCATCCGCCACGATTGCAGCAGCGACCAAAGCCAAAGAGCTCAAGGCTTCTGGCGTGAAGGTTTATGAATTCACTCTCGGAGAGCCCGATTTTACGACGCCAAAGCATATCTGCGACGCTGCCAAGGCAGCTATGGATGCCGGAGAGACGCATTACACTCCTGCCGCTGGGTTGCCGAAACTGAAGCAAGCAATTTGTGACAGCTATCAGCGAGAGTACGGTCTCAGCTACGAACCTTCGCAAGTTGTCGTTTCGAATGGTGCTAAACATTCCATTCACAACGTCCTGACAGCGATGTGCGGTCCGGGAGACGAAGTCATTATCCCGACTCCGTACTGGGTCAGTTACAGCGCATTGGTTGAGCTGACGGGGGCAACTCCGGTTCTTGTGCCAACCACTCAAGAGAGCGGTTTCTGCTTGTCCGCCGAACAATTTGCGAATGCCATTACCGACAAAACTCGCTTGTTGATGCTTAACAATCCTTGCAATCCCACAGGGGCTGCCTATCCGATTGAGACTTTAGAGGCACTTGCCAAAGTCGCTGTTGAGAAACAGATTCCCGTCCTCTCGGATGAGATCTATGAAAAGCTGATCTATGATGGTTCAGAGTTTCGCTCGTTTGCTTCGTTCGGTGAAGATGTCAAAGATCTGACCATTATCGTCAGTGGTGTCAGTAAAGCCTACGCGATGACCGGCTGGCGAATCGGTTGGACACTCGCACCGGCTGATCTCACCAAAGCAATGAGCAACTTACAAAGCCAACAGACTTCCAATCCGTGCAGCGTCAGTCAGTTCGCAGCCATGGAAGCATTAAATGGTCCGCAAGAATGTGTAGGCGAGATGCTGGAGCAATTCAAAGAACGACGAGAGTATGTCCTTGGTCGATTGAGAGACATTCCGGGTCTGAGTTTCGCCGAACCAGGCGGAGCCTTCTATGCCTTCTTCGATGTCAGTTCATACTTCGGAAAACCATTATTGGGCGGTGTCACCGCCAACAACGCTACCGAATTCTGTACAGCATTGCTTGAGCAGGCTCAAGTCGGACTCGTCACTGGCGATGCCTTCGGTGCTCCCGGATATGTTCGCCTTTCATTCGCAACTAACTTGGAAACACTCGAACAAGGGATCAACCAGATCGAGAAATTCCTGAAGGGGTAATCCATCGGAAAGCAGTTAATTATTACATAACTGATCACAACATTGAAAATCTTGGCTAACCACGAAACACACAAATGACACGAAAAGAATCCAGTGACTAGCTGATTTAACTAAGCGAATAAAACTGCTTATCTCGTCCCGAAAATTCAGACAGGATTGACATGATGAACAGGATGAAAATCACGAATTGCTCTTCAAATTCACGTGTTATTTGTGACTGAAATGAGTTCAAGGCTGGCGAGTCAATCACATGTTTCCGTTTACCAGATCGGAAAGTGTTCATCTTATCCTGTCAATCATGTTCATCCTGTCTAATTGTTTTGATACAGGCTTGAGAGATAATAATTTGGATCGAGTTTGTATGCAAAGTGCTCAATGAGCTTCAGTGCGGAAAGTGTTTCTCCTTCGTGTTATTCGTTTTTTTTTCGTGGTTTTAGACCACTTCTAGCTCAAAGTCCGTGAACGGTTACATCATTTCTTAGGTTTCTTCCCGCTGTATGTGAATGACATCAAAAGCCCCACGACAATTCCCGAAGCGAAAGTGAGTGCCAAAAGCAGCGCGTTCGGCAATGAGAACGTGTAGAACAGCAAGTTGGTCTCGACCGCCTGAGTGTTTTGCAGCACCACAATCAGCATCAGAATGACGACAATTACAGTGATAATCAGTTTAGTTTTCTTCATTTTGAATCTTTTCGAATGTTAAACGTGACGGAACAATAGAAGGAATTCATTCTCAATTTCTAACAGTACCGAGTCAGTCTACTCGATTCGATAAGAAGAGATGAGTATTGGAAGGAATTTGCCAAAAGCAATTTTAACTTCGCCTT
>JABJMI010000701.1 GCA_018659505.1 Planctomicrobium sp. | reverse complement strand
GGGGATTTCGATTTTATCGAGTTTCTCACACAGCGGTTTGCCGATTTCGTTCGGAATGCGACCCGCGCGACGATCAGAGATGTTGCCATCATCGTCGAGCGTACAGAAATTGCCACGGATGGCGACATCATTCGGTCCCAAATCGAAGTCGATTCCCAATGCTTCGAGAACACCACGACCGATTTGATATTCGAGTGGATCATACCCAAACAGCCCAAGATGTCCGGGACCACTTCCGACAGTAATTCCTGGCATCACAGGATTGCTAAGCCCAGATGTCCCAAGCTGGCAAACTTTGTCTAGATTCGGAGTCTTGGCAGTCTCCAACTCTGTCTTACCACCGGGTGACAAGGGTGCTCCGCCTAGTCCGTCAGCGACAAGCAAGACAATTTTTGAATCATTTTTCTTCTGTAAAGCACGAGTCATCGCGTGAACGTCTGGCATCTTCTTCTCTTTGTTGACTATTTAATATCATTATCAAGCATTAAGGATGAAGAGGGAATTTAGCATTTCCGCTGACGTTCCGACAGTATGTTTTTTAGGACAGCGAAGAAAGACTCTCATGTCGTCAACAGCTAAACTTCGAGAGACAGAACGCAGGTGCCCATTTTCTCACTGTAATGGACTGGCAATTACTGATCTGTCTGGGATAACCTTGGACTTCACATCATAAATTTCAGCACGGTAAGAGTTTTCCAATAATGCCTCATCAACCTCAAAATTCGATCCAACTTTCTCGCAGAGAATTCGTTGCTGCCTCTGCTGCATCAATCGCAATGCTGGGGATAACTGGTCAAGGATTCGCTGCCAATCCTGTAAAACGAATTGGCAAGCCATACATGAAACTGTCGCTGGCAGCGTATTCTTTCAATCGTTTTCTGCCACGAAACTGGCCTTCTCCTCGTACATCGGACGCTACGATGACATTGCACGATTTTATTGATTTCTGTGCAGAAATGGATATTGATGGAACCGAATTGACGAGTTATTACTTCCCGCGAGAAGTTTCTCCGGAGTACATCAGGGGGATTAAAGAGAGGACATTTCGCCTAGGGTTAGATATTTCCGGAACTGCGATTGGCAACGACTTTTGCTTACCTGAAGGTGCTGCTCGTGAAGAACAGTTGAAATTGACTCGTCAATGGATTGATTATTCCGCTGCGATGGGAGCACCTGTGATTCGTATCTTTGCAGGCAAAGTTCCTAAGGGAGATACCGAAGAAAAAGCCTTAGACCGCTGTGTTGCCGGTATCAACGAATCGGTAGCTTACGCGGCACAGAGAGGTGTCGTACTGGCATTGGAAAATCATGGTGGGATTACTGCGACTCCTGAGCAACTGTTAGCTATCGTCGAACGGGTCAATGACTCGCCCTTCTTTGGGGTTAACTTCGATAGTGGAAATTTCAGAACTGCTGATCCGTACGGAGACTTGGAGAAAATAGCCCCCTACGCCGTGAATGCTCAAGTAAAGGTCGCTGTCTCACCGAACAATGCAGGGAAAGAAGATGCCGATTTAAAGCGGATTATTTCAATTCTCAAACAAGCAAATTATCGCGGTTATGTTGTTCTTGAATACGAAGAAAAAGAAAACCCTCGACTTGAAATTCCGAAATACCTTGATCAACTTCGTGAACTGATTGCAGCTTAATGAATGCTATTCTCTAATCTGAACAGGGTCATCAGATGTACCGTTACCAATGTCTGTCGTTCATTGTCCTTCATTCACTCGCACAACTTGTGATTGCTCAGTCAGAAACTGTGCAAGTTGAAAGTACGGAGGCCGCGAACGCGCAAGTGGATCATGATCCACCTGAAGATTTCTCCGGTGTCATCGCAGAGAAGAAATGGTCGGTACTGCATTTACGAAACACTCGTTCTCGCGGTACGCAGAAACTTTCTGATGCAGCGAAGGTAATGTCGCTGAAAGATTTAATTTTTGCAGGCCCCAAGCCCGGGCATCCATTTGTGTTGGGCAATTTTGATGCGGATGGCGAGTGGGGTTTATCGAACGGTTATTTGCTTCCAACCAGTGGTAAGAACTCAGCGATTCAGATTTGTTGGGCAGATCAGTTTGAAATCGAAGGCATTATTGAACACGCTCAATTCGGTGGGTGGTTTATGCTTGTCGGCTGGGATGCAGGACACGGATATTCCATTAGTAATGTGAAATTTAAAACGAGCGGAAGCCCTTGGTTCGTATCAGAAATGCGTGGAGCAAAATCGATCGAAGAGACAACCATCGAATTTGACCATTTCAATTGGAAAGGGTCACAACCTTTTAAGCTCTCGGTCAAGGAGAAGACGCTATCACTGGTCGTGGGTCGTACCGAAGTTTTCACAACTCCACTCGAAAACTACAAGCCAGGAAAGGTGGTTATTGGGGTTTATGACACGGAATATGGTCCCAAACCGATACGTGTGCAATCTTTGAGAGTGCGGGCAATTTCTGACAAGAAATAATCCAAGATTGAAATGAGTGTCAAATATACCGTTCTTTCCGCGATGACGTCGAATTGTCATTGTTTTAGAGCATTTGAGGTGTTTTCCCGCCAGATAAAGAGGTTTTCGGAGTTATCATTAACTTCAGGAAGGGCCTTTCACCTCGACCTCATTTCTGGTTTCTTTCGATGAAAACGATCAATCATCTCATTTACACATTCGAAAACATGTCCGAGGCGAACTTCGTCATCCTCGCTTGTGGAGTCGTCATTGCCCTTTGGTACATGTCGAATTTTTCGGATTAAGCACGTTCGTGACGTGGGATCTATTATTGTGGTGTTAATGGTCAGAGTGATCGATACCGCATTGTGCTCCCTTCATCCTAACCTTCTTCCCACAACGAAACTACACGGGGAGAAGGGGACTTCGGATCGCTTACGCAGTTCCAACAGTTGTATCTCCCTACGTCACTTTTTGTTTCGTGTCCGCAGTAATCGGTTTTAGTCTGTTATTCGACTCGCGTGTTCTGTTCGATTTCAATCGATGTGAAATGTGTGTCGCTTAATTCACCGCATCACAGTGCGAACATGAATAATTCAAGCTGAGGCGGTCGACTTTCCAGTCTTCTTCCGGCGTTTCACGCTCGACGTG
>JABJMI010000681.1 GCA_018659505.1 Planctomicrobium sp. | reverse complement strand
GACGCTCACGCTGAGTGGGAGAGATCCACTTCTCATCGCCGATGTAATTACCTGTTCCTGATCGATCGTTCGATTCGGCATCCGGCAGATGGAATTCCCCTTGTGCATTCGAGTAACTAAGAGGACCACCATAAAGAGATGTAATTCGACCGAGTTTCGCTGCAACTCGATCCCGCTCACTCAGCACGCTGAAGACCGCTTCCTGGCAAACCTGCATCGCAGCGGAGTCAGTTACTGGCCAACGAATTGCCCGATCCGTCTCAACGAGTTCATAGCCGAACTGATGATCGAGTTCAGAGAGTAAGCCGCGAGCAACGTAGAATCCGGTCGTTCCCTCAGGACGCACAACGAGAAGAACATACGGTCGTTCGTGAGGCTGTCCATGTTGTTGCCAATACTTTAAGAGTGCTTCAGCACCTGCTTTCAAAGGATTGTACTCAGGCGGAAATCCACTGAGGTCCGTTGCAGAGAGAACGACACCTTCAGAAGCGAAGACGATTTCAGACTCTTTACACTCAATCAGAATTGGTTTACGAGATGTTCCGGTGATGGAATCATACGCGACGATTTCAGCCTCGGGGATCGCGTTTGCATTCTGCTCTTCCAGTCGAGCGATTTGCCGCGTGAGTTCCGCTGCCTGATTTTGAAGTTCGAAGCGTTTCTCTTGTTCTCTGCGGTGAGCCAATAGTGCATCAGAGACCTGTTTGTTTGTCAGCGACACATTAGCTTTCGCTGCCAGTTGTTTCTCGTTGAGTAGAGACATTTCCTGCTGACTTTTCGCAAGCAAAGCAGTTAGTTTTTCTAATTCTTTTCTTTTCCGTTCGATCTCATGAGCGAGTTCAGAGGTCTGTGTTTTAAATTTCTCATCAAGCTCTCGCTGTTGGCGATTTCTCTGGATAAGATTCTTTTCATATTCCAATCGACGAGATCTCTTCCGGGTTTCCCATTCTTTTTGAAGCCACTCATGATCTTCGATTGTGTTCCCAGCAAAAAGTGGCAGGATCGGCTCGTCTTCGTCAAATTCGATTGGAATAGTAATTGGAATATCGGAGACGTCAGCTTCCAGTAGAGGGATGAATCCTCCTGCTGATTGAATCTCAGGTGGTGATGGTTCAAGAACCATCTCTTCGATAACAGGTTGTTCGATGTTGACCAGCGGAAGTTGCGTCTGTTTTTGAATCTTTTGTGTGATCACCAATAGCAAAAATATCAGCGCACCCATTGTACAGACCAAAACGGCCAGAAATGGAAACAAGGTCACAGAAGGTGTGCTGGGACGACGACGCAAGGTGAATTCGACCTCTTGAGTTCTCTAACAGAATTGACTTAGGCGGCGTCGCGTTGACGTGTTCGAGCTGTTAATAAATTGACCGCTGCCATTAAATTGTGCAGAGTTTGCTCAAATGTTTCCGCGGTGTGTAATGAGTCCAGATTCTGGTCGAGCTTACTTTGCAGGCGAATGAGAGATTCTTCTTGCTCGACAATTTTTCCGAGTTGTGATCCATGTTCGAGGAGCGAATGACTCTGCTTTGAAACCGCTGCTGTCAATTGATGTAGAGAGGCTTGCCAAGTTCCGGTTGTTGATTGCCATGATTCGATGCGTTCTGCAAATTGATCAAGGATTTGATGGAGCTTCGCAACTTGTTCTTTTGAAGATTGTGCAGCATTGGAATTTAATGTGTCTGTCAATTCTTTCACACTATTGAATAGTTCCTGTTCTGACTTGGCTCTGCCTTCATCCATTCGCTGCATTTCTTTAACAAACGACAGAGTGATCGTTTCCTGAGACTCCAGGAACTGATTGCGGTAGTCGGAAAGTTGCTGTGCATGATTGGAAAGCGTGTTGCTGGTTCCATCAGACAACGCCTCGACTAAAGCCTGCTGTTGACCTTGAATGGTCTCCGCCCATTGTTCTCGCAGTTCAGTCAATGCTCTTCCCCACTCTTCCGTTTGGGCAGAGATCAGGGAAGTCGTTTGTTCAATCAATGCCTGTGAGGCTTTCGCTTCAGCTTCAACTAGGGGATGCTGATTTCCGCTGTCTAATGAGAAACAACGATTGACTTCGAGCCGACAACGCTCATCAATATCACCTAGCAGACTTTCTTCTGCACGTTTAATAAAGAGTGAAGCAAACCCAAGAACGAGAGAGAGTGAAAGCGCAAGAGCTGTAGTGTCAAAGGCGACAGCGAGACCGTTTG
>JABJMI010000893.1 GCA_018659505.1 Planctomicrobium sp. | reverse complement strand
TGCAGCATGTCGATAGCCATTTGTGCCATTGTTTTCATTTTGTCGGGGACAGCAATCGGTGGAGAGTCAAGCAATCCACATGCACGTTCGCTGATGCTGATTGCTAAATCTGCGACACGTTCTAATTCGCCAGCGACCTTCATGACGGTCGTAATTCTTCTCAAATCGATGGCGACTGGTTGGTACAAGGCGAGAACTTTCAAACAGTGATCTTCGATTTTGACATCCCAACGATCGATGACATTGTCTTCCTGAATCAGTTCACGCGTGACAGCTAAATCTGGTTCCGAAAGTTGATCGACCGCTCGATGAATCATGTCCTCGACACGGGCGCACATCGCCAGTAACTCCCGATGAAGCTCCGAGAGGTCAAGTTGCATGTGAACTGTCATCATCAATCCTTTAGTAGTGTGAACGAACTCTGTTAATTTCTGATAAAGCTTTGGAGAGTTTTTAGCCAAATCGTCCAGTGATATAGTCCTGCGTTTGTTGCTCTGCGGGATTCGTGAAGAGCTTTTCGGTGACTCCTCGCTCGATCAATTTCCCTTCATAGAAGAAGGCTGTGTAATCGCTGACGCGTGCTGCCTGCTGCATGTTGTGCGTCACAATGACGATTGTATATTTTTCTTTGAGTTCAAAGATCAACTCTTCAATGCGCGAAGTCGACGCAGGGTCCAATGCAGAGGCAGGCTCGTCCATTAAAATGACTTCGGGATCAGTTGCGAGTGTACGTGCAATGCACAATCGTTGTTGTTGACCACCCGAAAGTGCCATCGCTGAGTCTTTCAGACGATTGGAAACTTCGTTCCATAACGCAGCTCGTTCCAAGGAAGTTTTGACGATTTCATCGAGTTTATTTTTGTCTTTCATGCCATGAATGCGCGGTCCATAAGCGATGTTATCGTAAATTGATTTCGGAAACGGAGTCGACTTCTGAAAGACCATCCCAACGTGTTTTCGTAGTGTGACAACGTCAACCTTGGGAGCGTAAATGTCCTGCCCTTCGAGAAAGACTTTCCCGGTCAGTCGTGTTCCCTCAACAATGTCATTCATACGATTCAGCGTTCGTAAAAACGTACTCTTTCCACATCCAGACGGACCAATCAGCGCGGTCACTGCACGTTCTGGAACAGGTAGCGATATATCGAACAGCGCCTGATGCTCTCCGTAAAAGAAATCAAGATTTTGCGACTCGATTTTAATTGCGTGCGTTGAAGGCTCTCTTACAGAAGCAGCCTTTTCAACTTTCACATCAATTGCAGAATTCTTTGTTTCAGTCATTGGACATTTCGAGAAGGCGTATTACCAACGGATATGGCGGTTCGCACGGTTACGAATCAAAATGGCGAGCCCATTGAGGACAAGCAAAGACAATAACAAGACACAGATCCCAGCTGCTGCGTGACCTTTGTAAGCTGAGCGATGGTCTAATGCCCAGTTGTAAATCTGAATCGGGATAACTGTAAAGTAATCAAACGGTGCTTGCAGCACCCCTTCCGGTTGTTTCATCAGTGCTTCTGGAGAATCAATTCCTCCCGGTGCAAACGGAACATAGGCAGCGATTCCCAAACAGATAAGCGGTGCGGTCTCTCCGATGGCTCGCGAGATCGAAAGAATCACGCCAGTCATGATCCCAGGAATCGCTGCCGGTAGAACCTGATTGCGAATGGTTTGCCATTTGGAAGCTCCCAATGCAAGCGAAGCATGTCGGACCGAAGGCGGCACACCTCGCAATGCTTCCTGGGCAGCGATGATAATTACCGGCAATATCAAAAGCGTCATCGTCATCGCTCCTGAGAGAACAACTTCTCCCAACGGCAATGAAATCTTGACGCCCAAGAAGTTGAGTTCGCTAATGCTCCAGCCGACGAAACTATCCAAATGTCCGTCGTCCCCGAAGACCCCAAATGCTCTAACGAAAACGGTCACTCCGAGAATTCCATAAACGATTGACGGGACGCCAGCGAGGTTCGCCAGATTGATGCGAATTAAGCGGCTCAGCCAATTGTCTTTAGCGTATTCTTCAAGATAGATCGCTGCCCCGACACCGATGGGAACGGAGAAGAGAATCGTAAAGAAAATCATCCAGGCTGTTCCAATCAGTCCGGCGAAGATGCCTGCTTTTTGGGGACGTCTGGAATCGTAACTGGTCAGGAAATCCCAATCGAACCACCCCCAGGCCTTGAATACCACTGCACTCAACAGCACGATTAAAACAAACGCGCTCGACCAAGTCGCTGTTGCACAAAGAATTGCAAAGAGTCGCGTCTCCTTTTTACCAGAAGGTGTCAGCAGTTCGGGATGAGTAGTTTGTTCGGTCATTGATAGACCTCACGATACCGTCGCATCACCCATTGCGAGATGATGTTTAGCACTAATGTCATCAAGAAAAGCGTCAAACCGACAGCGTAAACACTTTGGTATTGAACCGTTCCTGCAGCGGCTTCGCCTCCGGTTGCTTGAACGATATAGGCGGTCATCGTCTGAATCTGTTCCAGCGGATTCGCTGTAAGATTTGGTTTACTTCCGCAAGCTATTGCGACAGCCATCGTCTCACCGACTGCACGAGAGATCGCAAGCAGAAAGGCTGAGACAACGCCTGAAAATGCTGCGGGTAAAACTATTTTGACGACGACATCAAACTTTGTTGAACCTAAAGCGTAGCCAGCTTCTCGCAGACTGCGAGGCACAGCACGCAGGGCATCTTCGGTGAGAGAACTGACCATGGGGATGATCATTATTCCAACAACGATACCGCCGGCGAGCGCGTTGAATGTGCCAACCTTGAAACCAAACAATCCTTGAAAAATGGGATCGATGACATAAGGAGTGACAATCGCTAGACCAAAGAATCCATAAACAATCGTAGGAATGCCAGCGAGTAATTCGAGAAAAGGTTTGACTACGTTACGGACTTGAGGCTTTGCGTACTCGCTTAAATAGACAGCCGTTAAGACTCCAATTGGTAATCCGACAACAGCTGCAACGCCAGTGACCCAGAGAGTTCCCACAATAAGGGGAAGTACGCCAAATTCTTGAGGCTTCAGCACTGGTGACCAGCGGGTTCCGGTGAAGAAATCAACGACTGAAACTTCCTGAAAGAACGCAGCTCCTGAGAGACCGAAAACGGCTTCCGAGAAGAGTACGAAAATAATCGCAATGGTGGTTAAAACCGATGCAAACGCACAGAGGAACAGGCTGATCTCAATCAGCCGTTCCTTGAATGCTTCTGCAGTACGGGGGCGTTCTAAAAACAAGTTTTAGCCAAGTTGTGATGATGAGTTTGAACGGTGCGATTGTGACTTGGAATTATTTATTGTGGATATTCAAGTTCAGGGTGTTCGATACCGCAATGTGTGCCCCTCATCCTAACCTTCTCCCCACAGCGAAGTTGCAGGCGAGAATGAATGTCGAATGTGGGGAGAAGGGACTTCAGTTCGCTTCGCTCACTCAGTTTCAATAGTTGTGTATCTCACTTTAGCAGCGGACCGCGCGGATTTCGCATAGACACTGCCGGAACGATACCTTTACCCTTGTCCCTCATTCCCTAGCCCCTTGACCATATCAAGGAGCCACACCAAGTGCTTTTAGCGTCTCCTGATTTTCGACGTAGTAAGCATATCCAAAGTAACCCAGAGCAAACTTGTCACCAGCAACACCAGTGACCAAAAAGTTATCATCAGGGCTTTGGTTGTAATCTGAACGACTCGCTCCGATTTCTCCGCATATTTCTTCGGTGAAGTATTCGAAAGTTCCAGAGTCTGTATCGGGTCCATATAGAACGATCTCTTCCTCAGGAAATTCTGGATTGAGGTCGCTCCACTTTTTGATTTTGCTTTCTGGTTCCCAAAGCTTCTTGAGGTCAGCGACGCTCAAACCAGAAACGAAATCGTTTTCTGAATTCACAACAACAGTCAGTCCGTCGACACCGACTTTTAGTTCGATGAATTCAATACCGTTCTCTTTGCACTTTTCAGCTTCGATCTCTTTAATCGCACGGGAGGCATCACAAATATCGATCTCACCAACGGTGAAACGTTTCATTCCACCGCTTGTGCCAGACTTTGCAACAACCGGTTTTACGCCTCTGTTTTGGGCTGTGAAATCTTCAGTAACCGCCTGGCTGACGGGATAAACTGTGCTCGACCCATCGATTTTGATTTCGCCTGTCAGATCACCTTCAACTTTGGTTCCTGCTGCTGAGATTGCTTCATCGAGAGCTACTTTTGATTTACCGAAAGCTTCTTTGCTGAGCTTAACGTAACCAACTTCGCTGACCAGTTCTTGCCCTTCATCGGAAATGTAATACTGCAAGAAGGCAACGACTTCCGGGCGTTTCAAAGATGCTTTGTTGACGTACAGAAAGAGAGGTCTGGAAAGCGGTGTGTAATCTCCCGACTCGATAGTATCAGGACCGGGGACAACAGCATCTTCAGGCATGAAGCCCATCGTTTTGCCGCCTCTGCCACCACCACTCCCATCGCCGGGACCTGTACCGTTTCCTCCGCCACCACCTCCGCAACCTGTCATCAACAGGGCTGCCGTACAAGCAAATACAATCGAGCAGATCTTCATCTCTGTTCAAATCCTTAAGTATGTCTTAAAAATTGGTTCTACACGGCTTAACAATCAGAAGCTTAAATCTGAATTGTTAAGACGGTAGAACTCAATTGTTAAGATTATATTAAGGTTGAATGTCAGATGGTTTCTAAAGCCTGTTTCAGGTCAGCGATAATGTCTTCCTGATCTTCGGTTCCAATTGAGAGCCGCAACAGATCAGCGGTAACTCCAGCATTAGCTTGCTCTTCTGTCGACAACTGTTGATGTGTCGTGCTGGAAGGATGGATGACCAGAGATTTACTGTCACCGACATTTGCCAAATGTGAGAACAGTTTCAGATTGTTGATGAGCTTGATCCCATTGGCATTTTGCTCTTCTGCATTGGCTCCGGTGATTCCAAAGCCGAAGATCGCACCACATCCGTTCGGCATATACTTCTTCATGGCTGCGTGAGATGGATGTGATTCCAAACCAGCGTATTTCACCCATGAAACCTTAGGATGCGATTCGAGGAACTCCGCGACCGCTTGAGCATTTTCACAATGCTTCGGCATCCGCAGGTGTAATGTCTCCAAGCCTTGAATCAACTGGAAGGCATTGAACGGACTCATCGCTGGTCCAAGATCGCGAAGGAGTTGCACTCTCATCTTGAGAATGTAAGCCAGGTTCATCGGACCAAAGGTCTCGAAGAATTTCATGCCGTGATAAGACGGGTCAGGCTCAGTCAATTCGGGGAACTTGCCGTTGCCCCACGGGAAGTCACCCTTCTCGACAACGATACCGCCAATCGATGTTCCGTGACCGCCAATGAACTTCGTACAGGATGCCACAACAATATCAGCTCCATGTTCGAAAGGTCGGAAGAGAACCGGTGAGGCAAGAGTGTTATCGACAATGACCGGAATTCCCGCTTCGTGAGCGATTTCTGCAATCGCATCAAAATCAGGAATATCGCAGCGAGGATTCCCAATCGATTCCAGATAAATACAACGCGTGTTCTCATCAATCGCGTTCTTGAAGTTCTCCGGTTCCGAGCCATCAACAAAGCGAGCATCAATTCCAAACTTCTTGAATGTATAATGGAAGAGGTTGTAGGTTCCGCCATAAAGACTCGAAGACGAAACAATGTTTTGTCCCGCCTGAGCGATGTTCAGAATCGCCAGAGTCTCGGCTGCTTGACCACTCGCAACTGCCAACGCGCCTGAACCACCTTCGAGCATGGCGAGGCGTTTTTCGAGGACATCGCAAGTTGGATTCATAATGCGGGAGTAGATATTCCCGAATTCCTGCAATCCAAAAAGTCGACCAGCGTGGTCGGCATCATTGAAGGTGAACGAAGTCGTCTGATAGATCGGTACCGCTCTCGAATTGGTAGCGGGATCAGGATCGTGTCCACCGTGCAAGCAAACAGTACTCGGTTTCATTGGGATATCTGGCATTGTTTTTCCTTCGTGAGCTACAACTGGACAGGCGCAATTCCTGCACTGAAACATGGAGAATTAGTAAGATGACCAGAGTTGGTCAGCGTCTGGGATCGAAATATTCACTATTGTTTGTAGGGCAAGTTCTAATCTTCATTCCAAGAGGAATAAAATGGGGCTCCTCCCCGCCAGCTTGCACACCATTGCTACGGTTGATTCTAGAAGACATCAACCTGCTGAGCCCGTATGCTAACTACCTCGACTGACAATCTCAAACTTAACAACCGTACAAAGACCTAAAAGGTTCTACAGATTTTTAACCACGAAAAGCACGAATCACACGAAAGAAAGGAGACCACAATCTTTTCGTGTCTTTTGTGTATTTCGTGGTTACTCAAAAGCTCTAATTTTGTGAACTCTTTCCTCAAGTTCAAAGACCATTCAGCTACATGAGGCTGTTGCCTTGCCGTGAGATGACCTTACAATCTGTAGATGATCAGTCGTCTCTGAGTCCTCGGTGATCTCTGTGG
>JABJMI010000892.1 GCA_018659505.1 Planctomicrobium sp. | reverse complement strand
TGACTAACTCGTCGTTGTGGGCAATTGTTATGAAGCAGTCCTGAGCTTGACGGCAACCAAGAAGAAGAGTTTGAATCAGGTTGTAAGTCAAAGGACTATTGCTTGCACACTTTAAGTGTGCAGCTAAACGCTCTTTTGCATATTCGAAATTCCTTTCTTAAAATTCTGAACAATTCACTTCTCAAAACTAACCTCAACTGCAAAGAGTTCGTCTCACATAGTATCATCAACAAGTTTCTCAACTCCCCGTTTTTCGTATGAATGAAATTCTGCAATATCTCTCGACACTCTCAACCTTGATCATTGTCATGGTCTGCGGGGTGCATCTGTTCTTGTTCTTCGTGCTGTGGATTTGGTCACGAAGGGATCTCAAGAAAATTGCGTCCGCGCTGTTCGATTTCACGCGGGGACTCAAGAGTCAGTCGCTGCTCGATTCGACAGCACATCTCTCTGATCAAATTGATGCGTTTTTATCCGACGTCAACGACGTACTTGACGAAGAAGGACGGGAAGCGGACCGGCAGGCATTGCTCAATAGAATGCGTGTTCTCGACGAGAAACGTCGTTATCTGAATTCGATGTTTTTCGAAACCAGCTACAACATGGGACGGACCATGATTGAGGCGTACCCACTCGCGGGCGTGTTGGGAACGATTCTCGCAATTGGAGCTTCTTTACAAGGCACCGGCACTGAAGAAACGGTAGCGACCGTGGGAATGATTCTTGGTCGATTCGGAGATGCCATCTGGTCGACGGCTGCCGGTTTGGTCGCTGCCATGATCTTGATGTTTATTAACAGCTGTCTAGAGCCAGCTTTCAATCGGCTCTCGGAGAATCGAAGTCATGTGCGGGAAACAGTCTCTCGCGTCAAACGCGAATTGGCGTTTGTGCAATCTGAAGGAGCAGCCACTGCTGAGGAGACTCAAGCATGATTCTCTCTCGGAAGATGAATTTGCAACTGACTCCACTACTCGACCTATTGTTGATCGTGATTTTTGCGCAGTACCTGGAAGTGCAGGAAACTCAGGAAACGATTGAAGACAACGCGACGAGTGCAATCGTGGAGCGTGATGTCGCTGTCGATGCTCTTTCTGAAGCAGAAGACAAGTTGCAACTCGTGCAGAAAGAACTCGACGCAAATCTCGAACAACAACGGATTCTCGCTGACACAATTGCTGAACTCTTTAAGATTCCCGAAAAAGAAATCGAGAACATTCTCAACAGCCACCGACCTCCGGGAGTTAGAACAGCAGCAGATGTTGAGCGACTCAAAGAACGCTTTCGCCAAATTGCAGTCGAACAATCGGGTCGAGTCGTTTCACACATATTAACGTATGAAGAGATCCGTAAACGCTGCGATATCTGGGATGCGCACATTACGCCCGATAATTTCTTAACTCTCTCCAGCAGTGATAAGACATTAAAGCTGCAAATCCCGCTTGATATCAGTGAGGATTTTGTACAAGAGGAATTTATCGATCAGTTTATTGAATTGGCGCATACCTTACCGGAACCTAAAAGCTTGGTGATCGCACTCCTCTCTTACGAGCGTGCTTCGCAGCGCTGGGCAGTGCAAGGTGTGCGCGAAGCGTTGCCGCAGATAATGCTGCGGTTGAATTTCGAAAGCGCGGGCAGAACTCGCTATGATTACGCTGAACTCGGTTTTCGAATTGAATAGTGATAGCAAATCAGTGTATGCTGAAGGTCGCTCAACTTGTAAAATTGACTCGACTGCAATTTATGCTGAAGATGTCACATAAAATCTTAAGCAAAATTAGAAACACAGAGCTACAGAGCTACAGAGGACACAGAGAATGGAAAGCTCATGTGACTTGCCCATTTTGATCACATTCTTTTTGAATCAGTTTATACAAGAGACCGTACAATATTGAACAGACCTTCTTACCATTTCTCTGTTACCTCCGTGCCTCTGTGTTAAGTATCATTTCAGTCACTAAATATTTGATCACCTCATTACTCATTCGATAAGACCGTTCATTGGAGTTTACAATGAAGAAGCGATATACCGGCGGCTTCGCAGTCGTCATCTTTGGTCTCGGTTTTCTACTCAGCCAGTTCTGGAACTTTGGCGGTCTCGGAACCGGAGAGAATGAAAACTCGAACGATGGCGATCAGCCAGCGACATCTTCAAACAACGATGAAGATGCTGGCTTGAGTAACGTCACTGCCGGTGGGAATTTGAACTCAACAACTTCAGGCAGTGTTACAGACCCGCCTGAACAACCAGACGAAGTCATTACTGTCGTCATTCACGAAAACTACTTTCGCATGACGTCTGAAGCGGACCCTCAGTCAGGTGTCGATGTCTCCCTGAGCGAAGTTGTTCGACAAGTCAGCGAAGCGACCGGTGGCGATCAAGGTGTGAAATTGCGAATTCTCTTTGAGCGTAACGCTCAGGAAGGAGCCCTCGCCGATTTACATGCTGCATTATTGGAGAAAGGTGTGAAGAGGGAGTCTGTCCAGGAAATCACCGGATATGTCGATTAGTTAAGACAGGCGAAAGCGTGAGGTTTTGATGTCATTAAATCTCTTCGAGTGATCTTCTCTATCTTGCCAGTCTTGGTTCATGGTCTCAATCTGCAAGGAGATGAACAGTTCAATAGAATGAATATGAAGTCTTATTAACAACGTGACGATTGACCGGTTATCCCCTTTCGTTTCAATCTTCAACCAGCAGGGTGACACGTTGTCGCAACAGGAGTCTTCACAAATTGAATTGGAGCGTCTGCAAAAACGGCTGGACGAATTACAACAACAGCTACTTGCAGCACAAAAACTCGGTTCTCTGGGAGAACTCAGTGCGTCAATCGCTCACGAGTTCAATAACATCCTGACAACAGTTATCAACTACGCCAAACTGGGGTTACGGCAGAAAGATCCTGAAGCACGGACCAAAGCCTTCGATAAAATTCTCAACGCGGGGCAACGGGCAGCGAAGATTACAACTGGCATGCTTTCTTATGCTCGATCGAATAGTGATCGACGCGATTCTCATAGCTTGGTCAAATTGTTGAACGACTTACTGATCTTGGTTGAGAAGGATCTGAAGGTTCACCGGATTCAGTTGGATCTTTCCATCACTTCAGAGCCGTACGCTTCTGTGAATGCGGGTCAGATTCAACAAGTCCTTTTGAACTTGATCGTCAATGCTCGACAAGCAATGCAACCCGGGCAAAGCATGAAGATTACGGTCTCGGAATGCCCAGACGATGGCATGGCTGAAATTGCCGTTGAAGATCGCGGGACCGGAATTCCGAGTGATGTTCTTCCGCACATTTTCGAAAGCTTTTTCACTACCAAAGAAGCTGACAAGAATGGACAAGGTGGGACCGGGCTAGGTCTTTCAATGTGCAAAGAAGTGATGGAAGCACATGGCGGACGCATTCGAGTCGCGAGTGCTGTTGGACGTGGAACGAAGTTTACTTTACGCTTCCCACAGGTCGCTGCTCCAAGTTTTGGAGTGAAAGAAAACTCACAGCGAGGCAACAACTCTCAATCGGATGTTCAACCTGTTAGCGAAAAGACTCTCGTCTGACCTTCTGATCTGCATTGGCTTGATTCTCTTCTGCCTGAGCTTGCGTGTTGGCGTTGTTGCTCTACGTTTTCAGGAACTCAACGAAGACGCGGATTCTTACATCGGCATCGCAAACAACCTCGCTGCCGGTCGAGGGTTTTCGATCCCAGACAGCACGAAACCAACAGCGTTTCGACCTCCGCTCTATCCGATTCTGATTGCACCCATTTCAAGCCCAGACCTTGCCTGGGCACGCGCGGTACTCAACTTATTGGCAGCTGCTGGCAGCATGATTTTCATCTGGATGGCAGCGGAAAACCTTGGATTCTCACGAATTCAGAAAGGTCTTGCCCTCTTAGTATATGGCTGTGACCCATTACTGTTGCGATATTCTTCGTTATCGATGACCGAGACCGTCTGCTCGATGATTGCGGCAGCTCTTCTTTGGAGATTGGTCAGAGATCATCAACAAGAGAGTTGGCAAAGCCATCTACTCACAGGCATCGTATTTGGATTTTGTGTTCTGACAAGACCGACATTCTGGGCATTTGGAATACTTTACGGAGGCGTGACATTATTGAGTTGGTTGTACCCTCGTCTCCGATTGGCGTTCCCGACCCCTCGTCAATTGATCATCGTTCTCGGTGGAACTTTCTTAATTGCTGGTCCATGGTTCATTCGAAATTTCATCGAAATGAAATCGCCAATCTTGATGACAACTCATGGTGGTTACACAATTCTATTGGGGAATAACGAAGCATTTTATGCTGAAGTTGTGGAGCAACCATTCGGGACTGTTTGGGATGGCTCGAAAGGTCCCGGTCAGGCAGTTTGGGCTAATGGTATCAATCAGCAAATGGATGCTCTGGGGCTGACAACTGAAATAGAACGAGACCGCTGGCAGGGCGATCTTGCCAAACAGACCATCCGCGAGAACCCCGTCCTCTTTCTGAAATCCTGCTGGCTACGATTCGTTCGCTTCTGGAATATCTTCCCCAGTGGTCCAGCAGTTCAGAATGTCCCAGCAACGCTCTATTACCTCGTCGGAGTCTGGTATTCCTTGCTCGGAGTCTCTTTCCTAGTTGGCTTATGCAGAGTCTGTAGGGTCCGCTGTGCGGACCGCAACTGGTTGAATTGGTCCGCACAGCAGACCCTACTAGACTGGACCCCGATCCTGCTGTTGATTCTGTCATTTACCCTCGTACATCTTGTGTACTGGAGTAATGTTCGCATGAGGGCTCCCATTGTCCCAGCGATTGCCCTCGTCGTCGGAGCGGTCTTCAAAGGGACACGTATCGAGGAATCAGTATGCGTGGAGAAAACAAAATCGCTACATACTACCTGACCAGACCTTCGCTGTTCCAATTGAGCCGGTTATACCTGCCGTTCTCAATTTGCTGAACTCACGGGTCGCTGTGGATCGATTTACCAGTCAGGGTAACACGACAGGGTCGTCTGCTTTCCATCAGACGCGAACACTCATGGAAGAGGTGTCTTTGTGTACGAAGGCTTTTTTGGTCTTAAGAAACGTCCGTTTTCAGCAGTTCCTAATACAGATTCTTTTGTCGCCTTAGAGCCGACACAAGAAGTGTTGGATGATTTGCTGATCTGCCTTGTCCAATCGCGTGGGATCGCGGTAGTCACCTCCTTTGCTGGTTTGGGGAAGACATTACTCTGTAAGCAAGTGGCCGAATCAGCAGATAATCGCTTTCAAACGGTTTACTTAAGCACGTCTGCATTCAGTACGAGACGTGCTTTGTTGCAGGCCATTTTGTATGAGTTTGGCATCCATTATGAAGGATTATCCGAACAGGAAGCGCGTCTCAAAATCCTTGAAGCAGCCCGAGCCATTGCTAAAGAAGGTCGCCTTCTACTAATCATTGTCGACGAAGCACACCTCTTGAACAGTCGCCTCTTTGAGGAATTACGGACCTTGTCCGACTATGCTCCGGAAGGAGAGGCACTTGTCCGCTTGATTCTGAGTGGACAGTTTGAACTCGAAGAAAAACTGGCTGATCCAGCGATGTCCGCAGTTCACCAACGAATTGGTT
>JABJMI010000890.1 GCA_018659505.1 Planctomicrobium sp. | reverse complement strand
TTTGGGCTCTGTTCGTCAGCGACAGCGAATTCAAGAAATCCAATCCTTCGTGGCGGTTGTTCTCCGCTAATCAGAGGCTTATCTTGTGAGGTAAATATTTTTTAAGAGACTTAATTGCGTAATCGCTTAGGATGAGAACATGACGAACGAAAAAGAGACAGAGAAGCCACAGATTGAAATCGCTGGCGACGCTGATTGGAAAGAGAAAGTGAAAGCCGAAGACGCGAAGTTGGATGCAGAAGCCGAATCAGGAGCTGAGGAAGCTGAAGCTGATGCAGAGCGACATATGGATATCGATCAGCTTCCGCCGGCGAGTTTTTCGATGATGGTGCAAATGTTTGCCACGCAAGCGATGGTTGCACTGGGAGTCATTCCATCCCCGGAAGGGAAACAGATTCAGCAACTTCCGCTAGCAAAACATTTCATCGACTTAATGAGTGTCCTCGACGAAAAATGCAAAGGAAATCTGAGTGCCGAAGAAGAGCAGCTTTTAGAGCAATCGTTGCATGAACTACGTATGGCGTACGTTCAACTCTCGTCTGCTCCTAAATAAGATCACTTTTGTAGTATTGCTTGTACCTGATTGAAACGTGAAATCATGGATTCTGTCCCTGAACACTGGATCACATTACCTGGACCGTCGAATTGGTTCGAAATCCATCATCCTCCGCAGTGGATCTCGGAAGAACGGCAGGGAACACTTGCGATTCGGCCACCGGATACGGATGCGCTGGTGGCGATTAACACAGTGTGGATTGAAGAGAAAACTCCCGGAGAGTTACCGACGTTGCAGGATATTGTCAGTCAGTTTCCTGAAACACGTGGGGTAACAACTTGTCCGGAAAATCAATTCGGCGCTGTTGAATGTCTTCAGGGGGAAGCTGTCCTCGCACCATCACGAAAATGGTGGGAGAAGATGCTGACTCCCGGAGAGTGGCGAAGTTGGACAATGTGGTCCTTTCGCCAAGAGAATCTCATCATCGTGATTACGTTACTGCACGCAGGCGAACGTGACCCCGAGTTTGAATCCATTGTGCGGATGATGCTGTCTTCCATGGATCTCTGTGAACATCCTGCCGATCCACCAGAGGTCTTCGCACAAAAGGCGACAGCGTTAGCGAAAGAGAAATTTCCGTTGCTGAGTATCGAACTGGTCGATCAATTCCTCTTACAAGTTGAAACTTCACGATTGAATTTGAGAAATTTTTATCGAGCTTATGTTCGTGCTCCTGATCAGTTCGAGCGAATTCTGCTACCTGCATTTACGACAGCGGTTCAAGTGCAAGGCTGGGGGGAGAATGAAACAACTCCAGATTTAGAAATCGTTCGTGAACGACTCATGCCGATGTTGTATCCACAGGATCAATGGCAGGAGAAATTTCCAAACGTGGTCGGGACTCCCTGGATCGCAGGCTTGGTCGTGTTGTATGTCGTCGATGAAGCGAATGCTTACTGGTATGTGCGGGACGAGTTGCTCGAACATTGGTCGATAAGCTCTGAAGAATTACATTCATTGACGATTGGAAATCTGCAAGATCATTTCGAACAGGAACCGATGGAGATGGCTGTCGCCACTGCGGAAGATGGGACGCCGACGATGATGATGCCCAATAATCCTAACACCTATAATACTGTTCGACTTCTCAGTGAGTCATTTCGAGAACGGATGCGCGAAGCAGTGACTGGAGACTTGATCGTCGGTGCCCCCGGTCGAGATTTCTTTGTTGCTCTGTCGGTGAAAGTCCCTGAAATGTTGTCGCAGGTGAAACAACAGGTGAAGAGCGATTTTCAAACGACTGATCATCCATTGACGGATCGTCTGTTACTGATCACAGCGGATGGTGTCTCTGAATTGGTGGAAGAAGTTCAGTGAGTTCTGCAACATTTCCGAGTATGACACTGTTAGGAACCGGAACCAGTATGGGGGTTCCGATGATTGGTTGTGATTGCCACGTTTGCAAATCAACGAATTCAAAAAACAACCGCATGCGGACCGGCGTTTGGGTTCAAAATGGAGACCAAAGTTTTTT
>JABJMI010000925.1 GCA_018659505.1 Planctomicrobium sp. | reverse complement strand
ATCTCTGGCTGATCGTTTCCGTTCAGGTAGACGTTCACCTTGCCATCTTTGACCGTCATAAGAACATGTGCCCAGGTCCAGCGATCAATCGTTGTGGTCCCCGCGTGAGTTTCTCCACCCAATGAGAGTAGAAGTTTGCCGGGGTGATGGTCAGCTCCGCCTAATCCGAGATGCTCTCCAACCGAGTTCGAAGTAAAGCGACGACCGTGTGAAAACATCCAGCCAGTCACATCACGAGCATCGGTCGGCATCCCATTCCAAATCCACATGGAAACGGTGTAATCTTTTTCGATTTGATTCAGCTGCGCGGTCATTCTTCCTCCTGCAAAATGAGCAGTTCTGTTGACCTCTTCGTCTAAACAGAATTCGGAAGATCGGGGACCATCAAGGAAGTAGGCAACGCCAGTTTCATAATTTCCGTGGAAGCTGTTCTGAGAAGAGTCTTCTGCAATTGGACCTGCCATTTCGTCCATTCGCCAATAAGCAGTTGGCTTCAGTTTCAGAATTGCAGCGGCTGCGGAACCGAGGCTTTGCTTATGTTTTCGAGCAGGATTCGCTGCAACTTGTTCGAGCAGTTGCAGCGCTGTCGCCACAATTTTAGGTTCCGCCTCAACTTCCAAACCGGCTGAGCGGGCTGCCCAGGTGTTATAGCCACCGAGGTGATGTTGTTCTGGAGGAGGAATATAGCCGTCGCCTCCATTGGCGAGTTCAATGACCATAGTCTTCGGCAGAGGACTATTCAATTTGAGCTTCAAACCTGTGAGGGCATAGGTTTCGTTGGGAGTGGTCGCGATCCCGATATCACCGATGCGAATTCCCTGAACAACAATTTCTGTCGACTGCATTTGATGCAGTAGAACTTGCTCGCGAGCATAAATCTCTTCTTTACTCTTCGGTAGATTGTCGCCCAGTTCAGCGACGATTTCTTCAGACCACTTGAGAAGCTGTGCATCTGGAACTCGGTAATCCATTTGGATTCTCGCTTCTGCCATGTCGATGTCGGCAGCTTTGTATTCGATCTTTTCATAAGCTTGCATTGCGATATCGAGCAGTCCTTCGCTGAACGATTCAATCGTAAAATCTTCCGTTTTGGGATCGTATACTTTGTAATCTCGTCTCCAGATATCCCCGCTGCAACCGTGTGACATCATCCCAACGAACGGTGGATGCCCTTCTGAATCTTCCGGTGAGATTCTTTGCTTGAGTCCATCAGAGAAGCGACCAAAGTAGTCGGCGCTCAGATCTCGATCACCGAAGTAGTGCATTGAGAAATTTGCCATCACAGCGATTGGACGACCGGACGCAGACTGAAATGAAATCAAAGAAAGGTCAGGGTCTTCAGGTCCAGACTCTCCGGTGACATCATCATGATTTTTACCAGCGTGCATGTTGGCACGCACTGTTGGATTACCGAAAGGATCAAGCTCAAGTCGGTCGGGTCTGCGAATCCAGCGTCTTAAAGCAGTAAATTCAGGAGCCTGACCCACAGCCCAGCCAACCTTCGCTGGCTCCAGATTCTGTTCGGCAGCGACAAAGCTTTTCACAAGCCGCTCTCTTAAGAATGCGACATACCTTTCATCCGGGTCTGTTCCCAAGGCTCCCATCACAGAGGGAGCGGAGTGGGCATGAGTTGCGGAAATTAGGATTCGGTCGGCACTGAGACCTGTCTCATTGGCTGTTAACGCTTTGATATCATCACATAGCTGCCGGGGTAACATACAGCTATCAACGATACAAATTGCAATTCGATTTTCTCCATCGTCAACAACAATTGTTCGTGCATTCACCTGAGTGTTGATCTTATCAAGACTCCGAGAAACCATGCCGCCGTTAACGAGAACAGGTAGTTCCACCGGAGTCACATTTGTGACGACGGCACCGACTTGTAGTTCAGCCAGCAATAGGGAACTCGAAAAAGAGATAGAGACCGCAGTAAGAAGGAAGATACTTGGGCGGGACATGCAGTCGAATCCTTATTGAAGATGTAAAGTCGATCCAAACATAATGGCGCTGCGCGCTGGACTATACCTCGCTCAGCGATCACCTAAGACATCATAGTCTATCAACTTCAGTATTGACGAGGGTGAGCAGTCGCGAAGACTCGCCGATTCCACTGCTACGCAATTAGTTCAGGAATCAATTCTCCGCCGAATTGGGAGAGTTGCTTATAGCGACCGCCGTGGAAGTAGGTCAGTTTGTTGTCGTCGAGACCTAGCAGGTTCATCATGGTGACATGGACATCACGAATTGGATGGACGACTTCGACAGCCTCCGCTGCAATTTCGTCGGTCGCTCCGACGATGGTTCCTTTCTTGGTTCCACCGCCAGCGAACCACATGTTCATCGCATCGGCGTTGTGTCCACGCCCCAGTGAAGTGACTCCACCACGGTAGTTGTTATCGGGAGTGCGACCGAATTCACCTGTCCAGACAACGAGAGTGTCCTCCAGCAAACCACGAGCTTTTAAGTCTTTGATTAACGCTGCTATCGGTTGATCGACACTCGCAATGCGGGCGGAATGTCCTTTCTCAAGGTAGTCATGGCTGTCCCATCCCCCTGAGAAAATCTGTACGAAACGAACTCCCTCTTCAACGAGTCGACGAGCCATTAAACATTGGCGACCGAAGGTTGAAGTCTCTTTTCGATCAAGCCCGTAAGCAGTTTGTGTTGCTTGTGATTCGGAATCGATATCTACGATTCCAGGGACAGACATCTGCATGCGGAAGGCGAGTTCGTAACTCTCCATACGGGCTTGCAGGGCAGCGTGTTCAGGATGTTTCTCGGCGTGCAAAGAATTCAGCATTGCTAGCTGATCGAGAGATTTTCGCTGATGCTCTCTCGATTTATAATTTGGAGGATTCAAATCTAAGATTGGCGATCCAGTAGATCGCAGGCGAGTCCCCTGATAATGAGCAGGCAGGTAACCGTTCGTCCAGTTCGCCGGTCCAGCTTGAGGCAATGCCAGTTCCGTCATCACAACATAGCCGGGCAGATTCTGGTTCTCTGAACCGAGACCATAAGTCGTCCAGGCTCCCAAGCCAGGGTCACCCCCCAATCGGCTACCAGTATTCATGTGCAGCAGTGCTTCAGGGTGATTCAATGACTCCGCCTGGCAACCACGGTAGACACACAATTCGTCAGCGACTTCCGGATCAGCGAGGTACTTCCACTGATCCGACATTTCGATTCCCGACTGACCAACTTTGCGAGATTTGAACGGGCTGCCAACGTAGAAACGTTTACCAGTTCCTAAACCTGCGGTTCTTGTCGATTCAGAAAGATGCAGTTCTGTCAGCTTAGACTTTGGATCAAAAGTGTCTGCCTGCGAAGGTCCACCCTCCATAAACAGCATGATGACCGCCTTCGCTTTCGGCTTCAGCATCGGCTGCTTTGGAGTCAACGGACCGATCTTCGGTTTCTCAGCAGCGACTAAGTCAGTCAATGCAAGTGCCCCGAGAGAAGAACCGAGACCGTAAAGGAAGTCACGTCGTGGGATGCTCAAAGACATTATGAAGCCTAAATACGAATGTGAAAATTAACGTTTAGTTGCCTTAGTAGGGTACGCTGTGTGAACCATTGCAAACTTCATTCACGGTACGCTACGAAGTCTTTTTAGCTAAAAGCCAATCGCTAATAGCCAACAGCTACTTCAATACACATACAAAAACTCGTTCGAGTTCATCAGCAATAAACACACATCTGCCATAGCTCGCGTCTTTGCATCGACTGTCCATGGTTTCTTGTCGGGAATGTAGTCGTTGTAGACGTTGAGTTTCTCGATGAATTCGAAAGGTTCTCCGGTGAATTCTTCGACAAGTGAGCGAATCACTTCAGTGGGATACTCAACGACTTCAGGTGGGTGCTGTTGGTGATAAGTATTCATCTCACTCAAGTATTGGTTGAGATGAACGAGTTCCTTCTCTGAAGGCTGTCGATTGAAGGTCAACTCGAATGCTCTGGTGATTTGTTCTTTCGAATCAGCTTCTCTTTCTTTGAGAACTCTGGCTGCCAAAGCAATGGACCGGTCGTGCATCACGTCGCTGTTGAAGAGCGTGAACGCTTGCGGTGTCACCGAAGCAGAATCTCGAATTTCGCAGGACTCGTTCGGATTCGGTAAGTTCATGATTT
>JABJMI010000887.1 GCA_018659505.1 Planctomicrobium sp. | reverse complement strand
TACGGGGGACCACTCATTGATCTCCATGGGCGTTGTTTAGGGATCATTGTGCCGCTATCACCACAACAGTCGGGTGAAACCGCCGGGGTCGAATGGTATGACTCTGGGATTGGGTTTGCGGTTCCGATGGAAGATATCTCTCGCGTTCTTGATCGAATGCAAACGGGAGAGACCTTGAAGCCGGGATTGCTTGGTGTCAGCTTTGAAGCGTTAGGTCCACTCTCGGGAGAAGCCAAAGTGCTGCGGGTGCGACCACAATCTCCTGCGGATCAGGCAGGCATTCAGATTGATGATGTGATTACTGAAATCGATGGGACGGCTATTGATCGCATAATCAATCTACGGCAGGTTCTCGGAAATCGATATGCTGGTGAAACTGTCAATGTGATCGTGAAGCGTGGTGAAGAAAGCATCCAAAGTGAAATTAAACTCATCGGCGAACTGACCGATTATCAGTTTCTTTCGTTAGGAATTCAGCCAGCTCGCGCTCCTCTTTTCTCTGAGGATGATGGAGTTGCGATTCGATTTGTCTTCCCTGACAGCGCTGCTGAGAAAGCGGGATTCAAACCGGGCGATAGAATCGTCTCAATTGATGGGGAGGAAATTGGAAGTGCTTCCGACCTGGCACAGTTCATCACAACGAAAGAAGTCGATCAAGAGGTTGAAATCGCATACGAACGAGACGGCGAGTCACAGGCGATTCAGCTAAAGTTATCAGCATTTCCGAACGGAGATGGACTCACGAACATCCCGCCCGCAGATGTTCCGCCTGGGGACGTTCCTGAAGATTTGAAACTAGGTCGTTTCAACCAAAAGCTCACTGGCAGCGAAAGAACATTCTGGGTCAATGTTCCAGAGAATTATAACCCGGAATACTCTAACGGGATGCTAGTCTGGATTCATCCTTCCGGCGATACGATGGAAGCAGATGTTCTGCAATTCTGGAAGGATTTCTCTGCCGAAAGAGGTCTCATTCTCGTCGGACCACGCGCGGAAGATCTCAGCGGCTGGTCTGCAACGGATGAAAATCACGTTAAGGATGTCGCTGACTGGGTCATGGAGAACTACTCGATAGATCAGAAGCGTGTCGCGGTCATGGGACTCGAAGATTCAGGAGTCCTTGCAACTCGTTTGGCGTTTAAGTATCGCGATCTGTTCCGCGGTTTAATTTCAATGGAAAGCCCGCTCAGAATCCCACCTCCCGATAGTAACCCAGAACAACGGTTGATGATCGCATTCGCTGCAGCCACTGAGACTCGCAGCCGAGAGGGTATTGAAAAGTCGGTCGAGATTTTGAGGAACAAAAACTTCCCAACTGCACTCATCGACAGCGAAGAAGCAGGTAAGTTTTCGTTCGACCTCGTGAACTCAATCATCCAATGGCTCGACACGTTGGATCGAATTTGAAGTTAAGATTACCGCGGAGGCACGGAGACGCGGAGAAGAAAAATTGCGGGTCTTACTGAAATTTTTAGCCGTTAAAATGTTCAATCTGCTATATGCCAAGAAGTAAGAATGACTTCATGAGTTCTTTTCTCCGCGACTCCGCGGTGAATTTTCTTATTTGATAAATGTAAAGCCTTAATCGAAAGCCAGCCGAGTGCAACTCGACGATACAATTTGTTTTTGTTTCCATGTTACGAAACGTAAGATTCTCAACTTCTTACGGATTCATAAGCCTCGTCGCGCTAGTCAACTGACGGAGTGTGGAGGAGCGGGTTCTGGCTGTGGGTGGTGCGTCAATTATCTCAAGCGAAATTTCGAAGCCTTCGAAGCCGGCAACACTGACGCAGATGCCGACATGTCCATGGATGATCACGCAGCTGGTCGAGCGACTTATATCTCCGAGGGAAAAGGCAAACCGCGACCGGGGACAGAACCGGGAGGGGCAAGGGGCAAGTGATTGAGGGGCAAGGGGGAATGGTTGCAGTTGTAAATTGACTTTCGATCTACTGCTTCCATGTGCTCAATGAATCTGTTGTTGATGTGGAATTTCAGGAAATTTGAATCACGCAGAGCCGCAGAGATCGCAGATTTTTTTATTTTTTCTCTGCGAGCCCTGCGGCTCTGCGTGAGATAATTTTTGCTTCATCTTTGCGAGAGTCACAGCTCGTACCACAAGCAGACACTTCAACACACTCGCTTGCGCGTCGTGCTTGTAACTGGCAGTTTTGTTTTCACCCTTTGCTATATTGCACGAGTCCCTGAATGAACTGGATTGCGCCAAAGATGATTGCACCCCAAGTGACAACATACGTTCCGCCTTCAGAAGAAGCTGCGCTGTAAGTGGCTGCTGTGATGATGGCACCGCCAACGCACCACAGAGCTCCGAAAATCATGTTTTTCTTGCCGGACTTTACGTTTGCTTCGTCTCGCATTTCAGTCAGGTTTGCAACGACCGTACTTGCAGACTCTTGGTCGAGCCCTTTCTCGACAAGTGCATTCTCAATTGCGTGGGGAGGCGCACCCTGTTGCATTTGTTCGGCAGCGAAAGCGTAAATCGCTTGTACCATCTCTTCTTCAGATAGTTCTTCTGTACTCATGATATGGTCTTCTTCGCAATTGGCCTAAAAGTGAGAGAATTGAGAGTTACAAGCGAATCTGATTAGAACATCGATTCACGTTTACGTATCTCAAAGAACTTATGCGAACTATAAATGGTTTATCAGTGTGGAGGCAACTCAATCAGTGGAATTCTCTTATGCATCGTGTGTGTTGGGTACTATTGAACTCTATTGGTCAGACCTTCTTGTTGTGATTACTCGTATTATATCGGTTATACACACACCGTGGTCTTTGCT
>JABJMI010000883.1 GCA_018659505.1 Planctomicrobium sp. | reverse complement strand
TGCCAATGCTCGATCAAGCAGTCAGTGCCTTGATCGAAGACATGGAAAACAAAGGGATGCTCGACGACGTCACCGTTGTTGTTTGGGGCGAATTCGGAAGAACCCCCAAGATCAACGCCAACGCTGGTCGCGACCACTGGCCACAAGTCTCTTGCGCAATGCTCGCAGGTGGCGGCATGAAACATGGTCAAGTCATTGGTGAAACAAATCGACTTGGAGAAGTTCCCAAAGATCGTCCAGTTCACTTCCAGGAAGTCTTCGCAACATTGTACAAGTCACTCGGCATCGACATCGATCATCTCGCTCTCGATGACTTGCAGGGTCGTCCCCGCTATCTCATCGATCAAAATATTCATCGACCTATGCCCGAACTTGTTTAAGAGTTGTGGACAATTACTCGGACATCAGTGAACTGCCCACTTCTCTTGCGTTTTCCAATTTACCTCACCGTATGGGACAAAAGCATTTCCAAACGGCCTTACACACCCTCGAAGATAGAACAACTTCACTGAACATCAGGGATAAATTTTCATTCTTGTGAATGACCGTTCTTAAGCAGAATCGCATTCTGTTCTATCGAATAACTTAGTTTCGCCTTTTCGGCAAGTTCATCGAGCACGCCTGCCAGAGTTGCGTCCTTGATTGATAGCTCGATTTCTAGAGCGAGCTGTTCTTCACCCAACGAACTCCAATCGATTGGGGCGCCGAGTAGTTCCTGAAACTCTCGCAATAAAAGCCTCAAAGGCTGCGGTTGATCTGTGCGGTAAGTCTTCACTTTTTGTTTCAGAGAATTCTTGATATCAAACTGCGGTGGATCGGGTGTAAAAAGTGGTTCGATGGGCGGATCATTTTTTTCAGGAACCAGCTGTTCAATTGATGGCTGTGTGGAGTTCAACGTCATGGTGAGTGGATCTCCAGGAACTTCTGAATCGAGTGAAAGTCCGTCTGCCATGGCTGCCATTCGTCTCATGATGACAGGAGACGTTTCACGCGAGAGCGTTTTGACAGATCCATCCGCCATCAATACTTGCATTGAATCGGGTTGCCCGGTCCCCAGCCCATCAGGACCATTGATGTAAGGTTCCTGATTAAAACTACGGATCGTCGCACTGCCTGGCCGTCCCCATGAACCAAGCTCGGAGTTAACACCAACGAGCATGATTGTGTTTGCAGTTCCGTCGATAATGTCAGCGAGCGTCGTTCCTCGCTGAGGACTAAAAATCCCCGCCCGAGGATGAAGTTTGGGTAAATCAACAGCATCTTGTCCGACGCCCGAAACGCCTGCGAAATGAGTCGCTGGGTAACGATCTGAGCCAATCATCTTCGCGACACTCTTGTTCTGAAAGAATTCAAGACGTCTGCGAACAAATGAATCGTTGACCTGATCATCCCAAGGAAGTTCGACCGCTAATGAGAATTGTCCTGCTGATTCCTGCTGTATGAGTTCAGAAATCCAGCTGTGTTGAGCGACTTCCTTGTCGACCTCTAAAAACTTTCCATTGGGATAGAATTGATTCCTCTGCTGAAAATCAGAGATCAACTCGTGGATTTTCTTCAGCCTTTGTTCAACGGTTAAGGTTTGGCTTTCTGATTGAGGTGTCGTTGGTTCTTGAACTTCATGTTGCTTCACAGGCTTCGTATCAGTTGCAACATCTTGCGGGATTAAGAGTTCGTTATCCGTTTTCAACTTTGTTTGTGAGAACCCGTAGATCAAGGCAACTACTACAAGAACTCCGATGATGGCAAACAAAGTTCGAAACTGAACCGGTGAATCAACGGACATTTTCGCAGGCAGCTCTACTCTGCGGTCCACTTTCGCCAACACACTTCCGTTTGACTCCTCAAGCAGTAGTGGTGTCTCACAATCCGGGCAATTGATGATCCCCGCCCGAACATCGTTCGCGCGAACTCTCAAGGGAGTTGAACAGGCTGGACAGGAAAACGAATTCACGACATTTCTTTCATCAGTTAAAGAGTCACGAACATCGTAGTGAAATTGTCACAATCAGAGCCAGACCTGTTCTTTTGATGTAAACTCAATGGATTCAAATTTCACTCCGGTGGGTGAGTGCTCAATTGTCTTTTTGAGAAGATTCGATTTCCCAAATACGCACTGGATAGGGTACAAATGGCGACGAACAGAATCTTTTCGAAGGGTGTTTGGTGCAAATAGACTGTGATTAATCCACTCACTGAAATGCCGAGCAGAGCGCCTAAGGCAGCAGCCGGGCGAGTCATATAGATCTGGTCGATAAAAACGAGAACCACAGCAGCAAACAATAACCAACGAGCAAGATTGGAATCATCTGCTAACCGTAAGCTTCTGCGATTGAGAACAAGCTTTGAGACATCATCAATCAGTGAAATCTCTAACTCCTTAAAGAGTGAACTTGATAATAATTTTGCG
>JABJMI010000878.1 GCA_018659505.1 Planctomicrobium sp. | reverse complement strand
CGTCATTAGATGTCAAACTCGATGTAAAACCTAAATTCGCAAATGGCGGTGGGTATCGAGATATCAATGAAAACACCGTTGACATCAAGAATACCGAAACCCCATGGCTGTACACCTCATGGGCTGAAGGATTGCAGGATCTGACCTTACCGTTGCTCGGAAAAGATGACGCGCCGAATTCATTCTCCGTTCAACTCCACTTTGCAGATGCAAGAGGAGATGCCCACGAGCCTGCAAAATTCGACGTTCAGTTTAACGGAGAAACAGTTTTGGAGGATGTTCAACTTGCTGCCTCAGAAGGAAATGAACCATCAGCGATCATGCTGGAGGTCAAAGACATTGAAGTGACCGAGAACCTAAACATCACTCTCATCGCTAAGCAAGGTGAACCATTGCTTAATGCCGTCAAAGTCTTGCGGCAAAACTAAGAACACGTCCCGCCAATTAGAGAGTGATATTTAGCCCCCGGCGGGGACTGGAAACCGCCCAATTTCCAAGAGGCTGTTTTAATCAATATTACGTGGAAGTTGTGAGGCAGAGAGAGATCATTCTGCTTTCTGGCGAATGATCTCGACTCCACTCAGAACCGGTTGTCCGACCTTCTTTAACAGGCGTATCTTGAGAGACTCCCCAATAATGACATTTCGAAATTCACGGACAATGGTTGCTTTGTTTCGACCAGCGGAATCAGCGACGTCCAATTGTTCTTCAACAAGATTCCCATTGAATTCGATGTCAAAAACACGCTCGCCGACTTCCGCTTCTTCGGGTTCAGCAAAGTAAAGTCGAACGGTATGAGCGAAGCTGGGCTGAGATGCTGCCGCATTGCTTGGATCACTCGATTCCACAATGAGTCGGGCAGCCATTTTTCCATCACCAGTAAATGCTTTTGCAACACGTTTCCCTGAACCTGTAATGACGAAGGCAACTGCATTGCCAGACTTCCAGTCTGGTCGGTCAATGACTTTGCGTAAAATCGCAGCTAAGTTGGGGGTCCGATGTTCTGGATTTGCTCTGTTGATTTTGTCCCATGGCTTAGGTTGCCAAGTGACTTTGTTATCTACGAGTTGACGCTGACTGATGTTTTTCGACTGATCCAAAAACGTCTTGGCGTCGCCGGAGTCTTCGATTGCAATCGACAGTTGTGTCGCTTCGTTGGTGGCTTCATCAGAAGTGAACTGAATGTAGGCATTGTCGATAGAAGTTGATTGACTTAGGGTGACGTTCTCAAAGCGAATTCCGACAGTCTGCTTGGTTTTATCAAGCGTGAATTCCAGATCGCTGCTCGTCAAGTTGACATCACCGCTTGAGTCCTCCTCTGCATCGTCACTAGCCGTTGCAACAGCAAAAGAGAGACCTTCCGTATCGGTTTTGATCGACAATGGGATCGTGATTGTGTCTGCATTGAGAACACCAGACGCGCCGACCCAAGGAGTCGCTGGACCAGCAAACTTGAGTGTATGATTGTGATAATATTCGGCGTCGCCAGTCACCTGAACATCGACGTTTGCAGACTCACCCCCAACGACCGGGTAATCGAGCCAAAGCGTTCCGTTGGAATCGGTACGGTCGCCGGGGGAACCGAAATTGATTCCAATTCGCTCGATGCTATCACCGGGCTTGCTGAGCCGCGCAGTATGGTTCACGGTCCACATATCCATTTCAGGCATGTGAATCAGCGCTAACGAAGTTTGGTTTTGGTAGCTGCAACTACATGTTCGCGTGTAATCCGGAGCGTTTAGAACGCCGTTCGCTACAACAAGATTGGAGGTGCAGCCTGATTTAAAACCACCTAAATTCCCGGTCCCACTCATGGTCTGCATGTCATAATACCCAGCTGCACCAGAGCGAAAAGTTAGCAGGTTTTCGCTGGCGACCACGGTGTTGCAGCCGTAAGTTCGGCAAATCTGCCAGGCTTGCTCTTTCTGTGTAATGGGATTGATGATGAATTCAGGTTTCCCGGTCAGTAGGTTGAATGTCCCCGATGAGAGTTGATAGGAGTTGGCGTTCGTGAGGATTGTTTCGTTATGCAAAATGCAAGGTCCAGAGTACGCTCGGTCGGCAACATGCCACTTCAGTTGACCATCCTCTCCATGATAAACCGCCATCCCTTGCCCGACTTCTGACTTCAAGCGATCACTTGCCTTTGCTCCGGCTTGCAACAAAAGTTGATGTTTCTCGGAGTATCCCAGCCAGGTTCCGAAGATGTTTTCGGTAACTTCCCAGAGTTCTTTACCTGAACGAGCATCGGTCGCGACAATTCGATAAGAATCAGGCGTCTTCCCGCCACGCCGCTTCAGCTTGTCTTCGATTGGCTTCTGTAACTTATCAAGACAAAAGATTTTCCCGTCACCTGCGACTACTCCATTGTGTAGAAAACTGTGCTTCGCATCAATTCTCCATAATTCATCACCAGTGTGGCGGTCGAATGCAACAAGTCCTTGACTTGCCGAACGATCAATGCTTTTGGAACCGAACCCTTTTGAGTTTCTCGACAGCTTACTGTCGGTGTCCTCGAAGGAAAGGTCGAGACGTTCGCTGTAGTTTGCGAATCCAATCCCACCTAAGAGAACGTCTTCATAAACACCTATGAAACCCCACTCATGTTGTTGCCCATCATTGTCTGGTGGAAGCTCGATTATAGAACGAGTTTCGCCCGTCTCAAAATCGAGCACGAGGCAAGAGTCACCAATCGCGAGATAGATAGCCTCTGCGGTGGCAACGTAATTTGTGCCGCGTCCATTGGCT
>JABJMI010000779.1 GCA_018659505.1 Planctomicrobium sp. | reverse complement strand
GGTTTCATTTTTGCCGACGGTCTCGGGATTGGAAGTAAGCCGACTGATCTCTGGCCGCGCCTGTTGACGACTCTCGCACTGTTGATCGGAATGTCTATTGGGTTAGCCGTTCTGCTTTACGACATTAATATGACACCGACGATTATCGCTGCCCAAGCGGTCACAATCATTGGTGCTCCGCTGATTGCTGGAGTGCTGTTATGGCTCACGAGTCGGAAAGACGTCATGGGGGAACATGTAAATGGGACTGGAACAAAGATCTTTGCAGGTCTTGGTTTTATTGTGCTGCTTGCCTTAGCAAGTAAGACTCTCCTGAATGATATTCCCGACAAATACAAAAAATACCGGGAATCAAATCAAGCTACCGCCACCGCAATGATCACGTCGAATGATTCCGACTACAATGACATTGAACATACCCGTTAGTTTCACACTTAAAGTGTGCAACGAAACAGTTCTTGTGCTTCGTGACCAAGCAAGCACTTCACAACGGTGACCTTGTACCCAAGCGAAAACATGACGCAACCCCTCCCCAACACGATTCAAAATGAAGCACAACTGGAAGAACTTCTTAGCGAACCAACGGAAGGTGCAATCCAAGCATTAAGAGATGCTCCGGGGGACATCATTCTTCTTGGAGCCGGTGGGAAGATGGGACCATCGTTGGCACGCATGGTTCGTAAAGCTGCCGATGCAGCGGGGACAACACGAAGAGTCATCGCTGTCAGCCGGTTTTCAGACTCTTCATTGATCCAGAAACTGAACGCCGCCAATGTCGAAACTATCGCAGGTGACCTTCTTGATGAAGAGTTCATTAAGTCGCTACCGGATGTCCCGAATGTCATTTTCATGACCGGTGCGAAGTTTGGAACTTCGGGAGATGCAACTCTCACCTGGGCGATGAATGTCTGGCTCCCATCTGTTGTTTGTCGCAGGTATCGCAACAGCCGCATCACTGCATTCTCGACAGGAAATGTTTACCCACTCGTCCCGATAGACTCTGGCGGTTCAGTTGAAAGTGATCCGCTGGAACCACTCGGAGAGTATGCAAACACCGCAGTCGGTCGTGAGAGAATGTTCTCATATTTCTGTCAGAGACATGGCAATCCAACCTCATTTGTGCGGCTGAATTACTCGGTCGAAATGCGGTATGGCGTTTTGGTTGACTTGGCGAAACAAGTTCTTGCCGGGCAACCAATTGATATCTCCATGGGCTATGCCAACATCATCTGGCAGGCGGATGCCAACGCAATGACAATCCAGGCAATGGCAGATGCCTCTTCGCCGGCACATGTTGTAAACGTCTCAGGACCGGAAATCTTTTCGACGAAGAGTGTCTGTGAACGGTTCGCTGAACTGTTTGGAACGAATGTCGAATTCATTGGAGAGCCAGCACCAACGGCATTGTTGAATAATGGCACAAAAGGGCACGAGAAGTATGGCTCACCACGTGTCAGCTTGGAGCAGCTACAAAACTGGATCGCAGACTGGTTACAAAGAGATCAAGTCACCTGGGGAAAACCAACACACTTCGAAGTCCGGGACGGGAAGTTTTAGAAGCCCCCTAATAAATTGTCGAAGTGATTTCGCCACAGAGAACACCGAGGTCTCAGAGGAAGGAACTGTAAAGGGATCTCCGCAGTGAAGTTTTTCTCAGTGTTCTCTGAGTCCTCTGTGGCTAAGTAATTATTCTTACTCATTCCTGCTTTTTGCTCACTGGATACTGGTAAAACTACAGAAGAAAATGTGAATTCATGACAAACGAAGAACTCAGAAACATCCTACTCGGCGGCATCGCAATCCCGGCACATCCTTTGGTGCTCGATGCGAATCGCAAACTTGATGAACCACGGCAACGTGCTTTGAGCCGCTATTACCTGGCTGCCGGGGTAGGGGGGCTAGCAGTTGGTGTTCATACAACACAATTTGCGATTCATGAACCTGAAGTTGGTTTGTACGAGCCTGTACTTTCGATTGCACTTGAAGAGATTACTCGCGTGAAGGATCGTCCCATCGTTCGAGTCGCAGGGCTTCTTGGGAAAACCGAGCAAGCTGTGCGAGAGGCAAAGCTCGCTGCCGATCTTGGATATCATACCGGTCTCCTCAGCCTGACAGCGATGAAAGGTGCGAGCGAGGACGAATTGATTGCACATTGCCGAGCGGTTGCCGAGGTCATCCCTGTCTTTGGATTCTATCTTCAGGAGAGCATCGGTGGTCTCGACTTGCCTTATTCATTCTGGAAGAAATTTGTTGAGATTGAAAATGTCGTCGCGATCAAGATTGCAGCGTTCGATCGCTACAAAACAATCGACGTCGTGCGTGCATTGGCAGAGTCTGAACGCGAAGACATCGCTCTCTACACAGGCAACGATGACAACATCCTTCAAGACTTACTGACGACATATCAATTCCAAGTCGGAAGCAAGACAGTTGAAAAGCAATTCTCCGGCGGGCTACTCGGTCACTGGGCAGTCTGGACGAAGCGAGGAGTCGAGCTTCTCGAGGCAGCTAAGAAAGAGCGAGCCAGCGGAAGCATCTCGCGCGAAATGATGATCCTGAATAATGGCATCACCGATGTGAATGCGGTCCTCTTCGATGCAGCGAATGGTTTTCGAGGTTGCATCCCCGGTCTGTTGGAAATTCTTCGCCGGCAAGGTCTCGTTGAAGGGAGATGGTGTCTCGATGAAAAGGAAGTTCTTAGCCCAGGACAAAGCGCAGAGATTGACCGCCTCTACCGCGACTACCCAGATCTCAACGATGACGAATTCGTTTCGTCACATCTTGAGAAATGGTTAGGCGGCGAATAGACTCCCCCCGGTTTTGCCTTTCCATTTGATCATTAAATTTCAATCACATGAAAATGAAACGTCACGGATTTACACTTATTGAATTACTGGTGGTAATAGCAATCATCGCGATTCTGATTGCATTGTTGTTACCAGCAGTCCAGCAGGCTCGTGAAGCGGCGCGTCGAACTCAATGTAAGAACCATCTGAAGCAACTCGCTTTGGCAATTCATAACTATGTCGATGTCGCCACCGTATTACCGCCGAGTGCTTGTTTGGATACTGACATGACCGCGACTGGAAATAACGGATCGTGGGGAGTGCATGGTCGTATTCTTCCGTTTCTGGATCAGGCGAGTTTATACAACGCTGTCGATTTAACTGTCGCCTGGGATTTTCAACAAGCGATTGATGGATTGAAAATTCCGATCTATTCCTGTCCCAGCGACCCCAAAAGTGATGAAGCACGCGACCCCGGTAGTGGACGACCTGTCCTCTATCCAACAACCTATGGTTTTAGTTTCGGGACTTACTTTGTCTTCGATCCCATGACTGGTCGCGGTGGAGATGGTGCGTTTTTTCCAAATTCGAAATTGCGAATGGCAGCCTTCACCGATGGCACAAGTAACACCTTGCTCGCGTCAGAAGTCAAAGCCTGGACTCCCTATTTTCGCAACGGCGGACCCTCTTTAACAACAGTTCCCGCAAATGTAACCGAAGCCGAAGCCATCGTTGCCAGTGGAGCACAATTCAAGAACACAGGACACACCGAATGGCCTGATGGGCGTGTTCATCATCAGGGATTTACAACTGCGATGCCGCCAAATAGTGATGTCACCTGCTCTGAGGGAACGTCATCTTATAAACAGTGCGATTACAACTCTTGGCAGGAAGGCAAAAACGGAATCAATGGGAACCCGAGCTATGCAATCATCACATCGAGAAGCCATCACGTTGGAATTGTGAATTCGACTTTGGCTGACGGATCAGTCCGTTCAATCAGCGAGAATCTAGACCTCACAATCTGGCGCGGACTGGGAACTCGCAACGGAGGCGAAGTTCTTGGTGAGTTTTAGCCCGTTGCGATGTGTGAGACTCAATCTGTTGGTACAATGACTCTTAGTTCTGCTAGAGAATACACCCAGGTTTGGTAATAACATGAAGCGTCAACGCAAAGAACAGAAAATCATCGGCTGGCGTGAGTGGATTGAACTCCCGCAACTGGGGATCGCAGCAGTCAAAGCTAAAATCGACACTGGTGCGACGACGTCATCGTTACACGCGATTCACATTGAACGCTTTCGCCGCGACGGCAAGGACTTCGCCCGCTTTCAGGTGCATCCGCTGCAAAAGAACTCGAAGGTAACTATCCAGGCAGAAGCTCCGCTCGTCGAATATCGTACAGTACGAAGTTCGAGTGGGCATCAATCGTCTCGCCCGGTGATTCTGACGCAAATTGCTTTGTTCGATGAAATTTGGCCGATTGAATTAACACTGGCGAATCGAGATGAAATGGGTTTCAGAATGCTCATCGGTCGCCGGGCGATGAAAAAACGATTCCTGGTTGACCCGGGAGCCTCTTATCGCGACAGTTCCCGCGTCCCGCCCACCGAGAAACGAGTTTCGAAGAAGCGGATCAAAGAACCCGATAAATAGATTATGACTCATTCTACTGATGAAAATTGCCATTCTATCCAGAAAATCATCACTGTACTCGACGGAAAAACTCAAAGAGGCTGGTGAGAAACGGGGGCACGAGATGGTGGTCGTGGACTACCTGCGGTGTTTTATGAACATCGCCTCTCACCGCCCGACGATCATGTACGGAGGAAAAGAGCTGACTGGCATCGACGCCATTATCCCACGAATTGGTGCGACAAATACCTTCTACGGAACAGCGGTCGTCAGGCAATTCGAAATGATGGGCGTGTTCTCCGCAAACGAATCACAAGCGATCACGCGCTCACGTGATAAGTTGCATTGCCTACAAATTCTTTCCCGTGATGGTGTTGGGTTACCCGTCTCCGGGATTGCTCATTCCACCAAAGATATCGCTGGTCTGATTGATAGCGTCGGTGGTGCTCCGTTGGTTGTTAAACTTGTTGAAGGGTCACAAGGTGTTGGCGTCATCTTGGCTGAGACGCAAAAAGCAGCGGAAGCTGTCATCGAGGCGTTTCGAGGGCTGGATGCGAATATCTTGGTTCAAGAGTTCATCAAAGAGGCCTCTGGCAGCGACATTCGCTGCATTGTGGTCGATGGTGAGGTTGTTGCTTCAATGATAAGAACCTCGAACACAGGTGATTTTCGCTCAAACCTACATCGTGGTGGAATCGCCAAGAAAATTAACATCACAGATGAAGAACGCAGCACAGCAATCCGCTCTGCGAAGTCCATGGGTTTGCAAGTTGCCGGCGTCGACATCCTGCGTTCCAACCACGGACCTGCCGTCTTAGAGGTCAACTCATCGCCCGGTTTGGAAGGCGTTGAAATGTCGACGGGTATCGACGTCAGCGAGAAGATTATCGAATACCTGGAGAAGACTGCAAAACCGAATCAAACGAAAGATCGGGTGAAGTGGTAATATTGCAAGCCATCAATTAAATGTAATTTGAGACTGGCCGCTTAATGGCTTTTTTTGCCCAGTTCACAGCCACCACCGGTCCCTCAACGGCTTAACTTTCTCGTAACCGTTACAGACTTGGATCCAGAGACAGCCTAATAACCACGAAATACACGAATCACACAAAACAAAAATACTCGGAATCGCTTCAGCTCACCGAGCCTTGGGTATAAAGACTCGATGCAAAATCCTGTCTCTCAAGCTTTCAGTAAAAAATGGAATAGACAGGTTAGTTACTGGATTCATTTCGTGTCATTTGTGTGTTTCGTGGTTACCAAATAGTTACAATGCTGTGAACGGTTACACCTCATTACTCTTCATTAGATGATTCTTCACCTTCAGGAGCAGGAGCCTCCGCTGCCGGTTCTTCAGTTTTCGGCGGAGCCTCTTCAGTGGGTTCTGGAGTTTCTTCTTTTGATGGAACTGTTTCCTTAGCGGGTTCTTCAGGCTTCGTTTCCTGTGGTGGCTCTTCTGCTGGCTTCTTTTCTTCAGCAGGTTTCTTCACTACTTCCGGAGCAGGCTTTACCTTTTCGGCAGGTTTCTTTTCGTCTTCAGATGATGCAGGAGCTTCTTCAGTTTTTTCAGGATCAGCAGGTTTTTCGCCCTCTGCTGGAACTTTCATTTCAGGCTTTTCAGGTGTGCCCGGAAGTTCTGGTGTTGTCGTTCCTGGTGCAGCTTCTTCTTCTGGTATTTCCTTGGCTTTGACCAGTTCGTCACGATTGATTTTCATGCGATCGAAGACATCCGCAGAGATGACATAGTACCAGTCAGCGAAGCGACGATTCAATTCACTGACTCGTTCTTTGCCTTTGGTGACATTCGCGTTGTAGTTCTTCAGTTTGATCTCATAGACTTCTTGTTCTTCGTTGTAAGTCTGAAGTGCGGCTTCGTATTCTTTTTGTGGATCGGGTTTCGCGACAGGTGGTTCTGCTTTCTCTTCAGTATCATTATTTTCAGCAGCAGCGTCTTCGATTTTCTCTTCGACCGTTTCTTCTTCAGCTTCCGGTTCTTCAGGTTTGACTGGAGGAGTCGGTTTCACCCCGAGTAGTGACTGGTCGAAGGCGACTCTCACAAACAGGTAGCGGCTTTTGGCGAGAGAGTCCTCGTCAGCAGTTTCTTCTTCTGGCTTGGTATCGTCCTTCTTCGCTTTACTGCCGACTTCGATATCCACTTCGCTGCCAGAAAATTCTTCTCCGAACCCGAGGACGAATAGCACGCCATCTTCGGTTCCGACCATCACTTCACCTTCATTGGAAATGATTTCGCCCTTTGATCGGTCAATAAAGAAACCTTTATCTTGCAGGTCGAGCATGTCAGAACGCGTGGCAGCGACTCCTTCTTCGGTATCACCCTTGAGTCCTGCACTGATCCCGGCAGGCTTGTTGCGAACGCCGACAATCGAGAGATCATCCAATGCAGTCAATAACGCAGTCACGTCACTGACTTGAAGTTCCTCCTTGCTTTCATCGAGTCCGTCTAAGATCCAGGGATCAGACGATCCTTCGCGATCCAGAAGCATTTGATCACCCTGAATGAAATTTAGACCGCGAGGAGTTTCGTCGATTTGATACCGATTGACGACCATCTTACGAACGGTAGAGCGTTCGATTTCGAGAATGTCTTTGTTAATCCAGTCGGTGAATTTGGTCGAGATGGAAAATTCACCCAAGTCCGCTGTATAGAAACGATCTTCATTCGCAGCACGGACGTAATAGGCGCTTGCCTGCCCTTCGACTTTCTTACCGACGATGATATCCACGAGTGGTTCATCACCTTCGTAGAGAGTAATTCTGTCGCCCCGTCCTTCGTTCCCCGTGACATCTTTATCAAGAGGATCGAGCAAGTCGTAACGCTTGTGGGCAGCTTTAGTTTTCTCAATGAGTGCTTGACGTTTGACACCGATCATCGATGTGGCGGTTTGTGCCAAACGCTCTTCGCCGTCAGCTGGGTATTCATGGTGTGAAGGGATTTTCCAGAGTCCGTTTTTGTTCTCGACACTGAAGACGTCTGTCTTGCCGGCATCATCATTGAACGAAGCGACCCGCAGTCCCGTAGCAGAGTTCGGGTCTTCGAACTGAGGATAAAACGGCTCACCGACGTCGATAAACGCTTCCAGATCGGAAGGTTTGTACTTCGAATGCGTGGCAAACCCGATCCCGACACAGACAACGGCAACACCGAGGAAAATGATTGTGCGAACTGATTGATTCATAATATGACCCCTTCTCAGGGATTTCTAATTCGATGAATTTAGAATGCGTGTTAACTAAATGAAAAGGAAAATTACCACGGAGACGCTGAGGCACGGAGAAAGGAAAGTACAATTGAACTCTGATAAACAAACCTCTTCAACTTTAAAGGAAGGCATGTGGGAGCATGCCTTACCTATTTCTTAACCTCCGCGCCTCCGTGGTGAAATTCTTTTATTTCTGATGTTTTAACTTAACGTAATCTGTCTTTGGCAATGCCGCGTCGTTCTTTGATGATACTCATAAGGATCACAACAATCCCGAGGATAATCGCTGGCAGTGGCGGAACCATGACTGCCCATTTCCAGACGTCATTTTCGATCTTGCGAATCTGTTGTTCAGCTTCGATGCGAACGTGTCGAACTCGTTCGTTCTTCGCTCGTTCGATCTCTTCTTCCTGTTGTTTCAGTTTGCGGTTCTCGGCTTCGGTCGCGTTTTGAAGACGAACCTGAGCTGCACCAACATCGACATTACCTTTCTGCATCTCGTCTTGAATTTCTTTCAGCACAGTATTGAGTCGCTCTTGAGCATCTTCAACGGCTTTCTTTGCTTCCTCGTCAGCTTCGATTACTTCCTCACTCCGTTTCTCTTCAAACTCTTTTTTTCGTCGTTCGAGTTCAGTCAACGTACGATGCTTTGCCTGTCTTTTTCGGAGATTGATGAAGCGTTCGTCGCCAGCGAGATAATCAACACAGTTCAGCACGAAAGGAACATTGTCGAGTTTCAGGTCATACATCTGACGTTGCCAGATATTGAACATCACATCATGAATCATGTCCATATCTGCTACGAAGATGGC
>JABJMI010000318.1 GCA_018659505.1 Planctomicrobium sp. | reverse complement strand
GAGTGCATAGAATCAGCTGGGATATTTACCTCAACAGATCCAAAACTCATTTCAAGAGGATCACTGGTTTCAAGAATGATCTCTTCGTGAAACGTATTATTGTCAGTGTGAGTATTTGTTCCCCGACGGTAGGTCGCTTCTTCGACTCCGATCAAAGTCAGTTTCAGATTCTGAATTGAACCGATTGAAGATGGGAATCGCCAATCGAGCTCTGCAATACCTCCCAACGGGATTAGTTGTCGACTCAACACCAAGATAGGCTTGGGATTGAAACCAGCCATCACGTTATAAATAAATGCAAGGATCATTCCTATTCCGACGAGAACAAACGGGACGAGGAAAAGATCTTCGAAGCCAAAGTCACCTCTTTTCCAATGACCGAACCGTTCGAAGAGAAACACTGAAATGATGCCATTCCAGAACGCTGCGAAGAAAAACAGAAAGACCGCCAATCCGAAAGGCGATGCTTCGTTTTTAAGTGTCACAGCACCCGGTTCTTCAAACAAATCTTCTTCATCGTAATTGGAATCAGACCAATCAGACTTGGAAGTAAAGCGAGTTGTCACCGGTAATGTTTTATCTGTTTGGACCACAGAAGCTAACTCAAGTGCTTCTTGCGTGCTCTCCAGCTTTTTCTGAAATTTTGAACTCCCGAAAAAGACCGCCCAGTATCCAACCAGCCCAATCAGAATAAACGGGAGCGGGAACAGCCCCCACCATAATGTTCCACTTCCATTGCGATTGATGACCGATTCAGAAGGACTCTCTGGATTCACATAGCAGGAATTTTGGGAACCCTTTTTATACTTAGCTACTACTCGTTCCTTTGAAGTTCTGCCTCCGGTCGACATGTCGAAGAAATTGAATTGATCTCCATGAAACTGCTGATTGTTAAATTCATAATCGAATTCGACAACGACTTTGTAGGTATCACTTCCTTGAACTTCGCTCTTTGTAATCGTACAGGGAGTCTCCACCCAAGACTTGGCTGCCTGAATTTTCAACATCGGCTGGATGGCAATCATCCAGAGAAAGAAGCAGCCCATTCCGAAAAACATAGAGCAAAAGATAAACCCGAAGATTCTCCCAAAGCACCCCAGCAGGAAACCCATGGCAGGACTTTGGTTAACGGATAACGCTTTCTGTTGTTTGACCATCTTATTTTTAATGTCAATCAGAATTTTGTGAGATAAAAGTTAGTCAGAAAAATCATTTCTATCATCATAAACTATTTCCCAGACATGCAAGAGGGCAACATCGAGAGACATCCTATCAATTTGAAACTTGCTCTATTTAGATTGACCGAGAAATATAAAAAACTACCAATCTATGGCTGAGTCTGTTACAATCAAATCCCCACCCTAATCCTTTACACTCCTGCCTCGTGATTTTCAATGAATCGATATTTTGGCTCATTGCTTTTGCTTCTCTCTTGTCATGGCACTCTCTTAGCTGTTGACGAAATAACAGTTTCATTTGAAAAAGATGTTCGTCCAATTCTGAAGGCAGCCTGTTTTCATTGTCATGGGGAAGAGAATGTCAAAGAGGGAGAGTTGGACGTTCGGCTTGCTCGATTTCTGAAAGTCGGTGGAGATTCTGGGTCAGCGATCGTACCGGGTGATGCAGACCAAAGCTTACTCTTTCAGAGAGTCCGTGATGGAGAGATGCCTCCGGAAGAAGCGCATCATCTAACCGATCAGCAAATCGAAACAATACGCTCCTGGATCAATACAGGTGCCCAAACAATTCGTGTTGAACCCGAATCTTTAGAGGGTCCATACATCACACCTGAAGAACAAGCACATTGGTCATTTCAACCGCTGCAAGCACCAGAAGTTCCGGTCGTTAAAGATTCTAAGTCCGTCTCTAATCCGATTGATGCATTCATCCTGAAGAAGCTTGAGCAAGAAGGCTTCACATTTGCTCAGCGAGCAACAAACACAATTTTAATTCGGCGCCTAAAGTTTGACCTCCTGGGTCTGCCTCCAACTCCTGAAGAAATTGAAGAGTTTGTCAACAATGATTCAGCGAATGCGTATGAGAGATTAGTGGAACAGTTTTTGAGTTCACCGCATTATGGAGAACGCTGGGGTCGGCACTGGCTCGACGTCGCTGGCTATTCGGACTCTGAAGGATACTCCGTGGAAGACCGCGAACGTCCAGATGCGTGGCGGTACCGAGATTACGTGATTCGTTCTTTTAATGAAGACAAGCCGTTCGACCTGTTTATCCTTGAGCAACTCGCCGGTGATGAACTCATCAAGTCACCGCTCAATAACTTGACGCCCGAAGATGCAGACCTACTCGTCGCAACGGGATTTCTACGAATGGGTCCAGATGGAACAGGTGGCAAGGTTGATGATGTCAATCTGGCACGTAATGAAGTAGTCGCGGAAACAATTAAGATTATCACTTCGTCATTACTCGGCATGACAGTCGGTTTTGCACAATGCCACGACCACCGATACGACCCGATTCCACAGTCGGACTATTATCAACTTCGAGCGGTTTTCGACCCAGCACTCGATTG
>JABJMI010000877.1 GCA_018659505.1 Planctomicrobium sp. | reverse complement strand
ATTTTTCTGAGCACGAATCTTCCAGATGACAATTAGGAAGCCGATGACAACGGTCGCAATTCCAAACAACCCGACAACTCTCATGCGAGTCATTCCGTTGAAGTCGATGTAGATCCACATTCGATTCATCACAGAGATTGCCAACAGCATATTCGCAGCGGACCAGACCCAGGCTAAGTTCTTCAGTTTCGACAATCTAGGATCGTCTAAAATTGAGCCTCGAAAGATGAGTGAGAGCATCGCTGTCGCGAGCGCCAATGCAAAGGTTAACCAGCCAGCTCCTTGGTGTGCATACCCCGCATAGTAAAACCCTTTCGGGAGTTCACGAAACCAAAGTGTTTGAAATTCGAAAACGAGATAAAGAACGAAAAGTCCGTTGACTGCAATCAGTGTGTTTCGAATTGGAGAGTACAAGTCACTCTCGATAATTGCTGCCTCTTCCTCGACTCTCTCTGAAAAGAGATCGCTGGAGTACTTCTTGATGGCATTTAGCCAAGGAAGAATTTGCCCAGCAGCTAGCCAGAAGATGGTAAGAAAGCACAGAGACTCTGCCGGGTTCATTCCTTCCAGCCATTTCGTTGCTGAGATAAATATCTCTTCGGTCCACTTCACTAAATCAGGATTCGCAGCAATAAAAATGCCTCCGAAGACGACAACAGCGCAGGCCGGTAGGAATATTGTTAATAGCGTGACGTGATTGATTTTTCGGTTCGTATGAGGAGAGAGAATTATTAGGTCACGCAGAGTAGACAAGACTGCGAAGCAAGATTGGAAACAGTAGATCCACAAGCTTGACAAGTACGGAACCATTCCATTCCGAGTCATTCCGTAAGTTGCCAGCAAAAACAGACCTAAGACGCATTGAAAAGGTGTCCCCAACCAGACGAGTCGTAATGTTGTCAGCAGTATCAAGAAAGCAACAAGCCAGCTGACTGGATGCGATTTCGTCTTTAAAGTGGCAACAAAATAAGCCAGTAAGCTACCAGCAAAAAAGAATGCCCACCCTGAATATCCATGCCCACGATAGACACTCACATCGAAGGCAATCGCAGTACTGATCGCACCCACAAGCCCGAACAATATTTGAGTTTGCGTACGTTGCGACGGGTTTACAGAGGTGTTGCTCATGTCATATTCATGTGGGAGATCATTCATGTACTATTTTACGTTCAAAGGCGATAAACACTCGAATACGAATTTTAGTTTTTAAGTGACAACATGAAAATACGATTGTTTGAAGTGTCACATGCGAAGAGGTTTCCTTTCTCGATGGTAACTCCGTGCGGTTGGTTGAGTCGGACTTTCTTGTCTCCGAAACCGCGACCGAGGAGAGTTGAAACTGTCTCCGTCTCTGGATCGTAACAGCGAATCGCACCGTTTGCATCATCTGCGATATAGACCCGATTCTGTTCATCAACGCAGATGTGTTTGGGTGATCCAAATTGTGCTACAAGTGCTGGACCGTCGTGGAAACCTTTCTTACCAGTTCCCGCAACGGTTGTGATTGTTCCTTCAGGTGTCACTCTTCTGAGGGCGTGTCCATTTCTTTCGAGGATGTAGATGTTACCGAGAGAATCTTGTGCGACCGCGCGGGGATCAACGAGTGGGCTCTCGGTGGCGACTGCTCCATCTTTAGGAATTCCATTCTTGCCATTTCCCGCGACTGTTGAGACCTTCATCGATTTAAGATCGAGTTTGCGAATCCTTGCGTTCTTAAGATCAGCAATCAAAAGAGCATCTTCAGTAGGCGTTAATGAGATGGACATCAGGTAATTGTATTGAGCATCTTTCGCAGCTTTTCCGTCTCCAGAGAAGCCCGTTTTACCATTGCCGCTGACAGTGGTTACCGTGTCCGCATCGAGGTCAATTTCGCGAATGCAATGATTGAAGGTGTCTGATACGAAGATACGATTATCGTTCGTAATCCCAATGTTATGCATTCCGTTATAGGTCGCTTTCGCTACAGGACCGCCGTCACCTGAATAGCTTTTCGAACCGTCACCGGAAATGACTTCAGGTTGTGAATCTTTCTTGAGACGATGAACACGCCCCCCTTCGAGTTCAACGATGTACATCGTTCCTCGACTGTCAAAATCTGTCCCGAATGGTCGGAGCAAAGGTAAGTCTTTAATTGCCGTCGCTCCACCTTCTGCTTTCAAATAATCACCAACAATGAATTCGACTTTTGTGACTTCAGGCTGTTCCGCAACTAACGAAGCAGAGGGTAGCGAACTAAAAAGAGCCACTAGGACCGCAATTCTTGTAGAATAAATTCGCGAATGTACCATGAGTCATCTTTCAAAGAGCTTGGAATAAAGAGTTCTTGGAATTTAATCTCTCCGACTTGGAATTCCTAGCGGAGGATGTGAGTCCACAATATTCGTAGATTACCTCAACAGTAAACCATCAGCCTTCGTATAGAGATGCAAGAGATCGTGTTGTTGACGTGTATCAATATCATCATCAAATCAAACGTCAATCGAGCGAACAATGGCGGACACCTCAAAAGCTCAATCAAGGTGGAAGATCAAGTCGTCATATCTGGTGACGCTAAAATCCTCTGTAGGTCTGTTGATAGTAGTCGTGACAGGTAAGATCCTCGCTGAGTATGTCAATTATTTCCCCGCGAACTTTGCAGCGGACTTCCTACAGGGGCGTAAGAATCATTTCTACGGAATTTATCAGTGGGCGTTTTACTCTCACATCCTTGCCGGTCCGGTGACGTTAATCGTCGGCTTGATTTTAGTGAATGATCGATTTCGCCTTCGTTGGTCGCGCTGGCACAAGCGTTTCGGAAAACTTCAAATCGTGACTGTGCTTCTAGTGCTCACTCCCAGCGGTTTATGGATGTCGTTCTATGCACTCTCCGGGATTGGAGTGAAACTTGGCTTTGCGAGCCTTGCACTCGTGACCGGTTACTGTGCATGGAAGGGATGGCGACACGCTGTTCAGAGAGATTTTCGAAGACATCGTATTTGGATGCTTCGCTGCTATGTTTTGCTTTGCTCGGCAGTGGTGACACGCATTCTCGGCGGCACGTTCGTCGTCTTAGGGATTGGAGCCGATTGGACATACTATCTGGCAGCGTGGGGCAGTTGGCTGGTTCCGCTGCTGATTTTCGAAGTGGGGCGCCGCAGAAAGTCAACTGGTGAGCGGGGAGCGTAAGCTCCCTGTTTCCGACTTCTGTACTGGGGGCAATAGACAGGGGACTCACGTCCCCCGCTCGCCAAACGAACATGAGTAACTAACGAATTGTTCGAGGTTACTTAGTCATTCTCGGACCAGGACTCATCACCCTCGGCAATTGTTGAGAGCGCATTGCGTTGTTCGCTTGTGTCTTCGATTGCGATGTACTTGACAGTTCCATCTGCGAAGAGAACTTGGAGACCACCTGTGTGCGAAAGCTCTGAGTCTTCATTCAAGCCTGAGAAGTATTCCCCATCGACATCATGTGGAGACATCCAATGCACCGTGTCGGCAGCAGCGACTTCAATGACCATCACAGTGTTGGATGTTCCATCTTTGATTTCAGAAATCGCGCGTCCGACTGTCTCCGCAAAGGCATGATCCTTACCGACAATTGCCATGTATGTTGTCTGCCCTGGTTCGATAGTAGCTGAAGGACATTGATAGGCATACAGAGAAGTTTCAAAGGCTTGCGCATTCACTGGATCGTCCCATGGTTTTGAGAGATCAAGTGTTTCATACAACGGTACTTGATCAATGAATGGCAGAATCAATGTCCTCCAGCTATGTAGCCGGTTGCCTGCTTCGTCAACAGTATATGCAGGTGGGAAAGAGCCATAGGTGTCATGATAATTGTGAAGCGCCAAGCCGATCTGCTTCAGATTGTTTTTGCATTGCATCCGTCTGCCGGCTCTTGGTGAACTTCTTGTTGCTGGCAGCAGCAATACAACGAGAATGGCAATGATCGCAAAGACAACCAGGAATTCAATCAGAGCTAAGCCGGTACGTTGCGAGTTTCTTCCTCTTCGAATGATGAGCATAGTCCTCTCCCAAGAATGTGTTGTAATCTGCGACTTCTACATTTCCGGTAACTGTAAATTTGCCACAGAGATCACCAAGTACACAGAGGAGAAATAGTCAGATATCTACCGTTCACAGGTTTCCTCAATGTTTTCTGAGACCTCTGTGGCTAAAAATTTCCTCCAGTAATGACTGTCATAATGACGAATTCATTCTGCTGCCACTTGTCCTCTATTATTGTACGCTTTCTAAAATTCCAGCGTACCCTATTTGCTACTTTCTTAGTCGTTCTCTGGCCACGATTCGTCGTCACCTACAATCGTTGAGAGCGCATTGCGTTGTTCACTCGTGCCTTCGATTGAGACGAATTGCACGGAGCCATCTGCGAAGAGAACTTGGAGACCACCAAGATGCGATAGCTCTGAGTCTTCATTCAAGCCTGAAAAGTATTCCCCATCGACATCATGTGGAGACATCCAATGCACCGTGTCGGCAGCAGCGACTTCAAT
>JABJMI010000291.1 GCA_018659505.1 Planctomicrobium sp. | reverse complement strand
TGGTCCTTCAGGCTGCTGAGTACTTTGACCTCATCAATGCCATAATCAGGCTTCGGATGATTCTTCTCAGATGCATGTGGACTGCTTTCTCCTGGACCGATGTGCCACTTGCCAAAATGCCCGGTGGCGTATCCGTTGTCGCTGAGCAGCTGCGTGATTGTCGCGCGACCATCAAACCCAAAGTCACCGATCCGACGCTCAAAGCTGCGAGGATGCCGGCTGGTCATGAAGCCCGTTCTGCTGGGCTGACAGGTCACTCCCGTGGCGTAGAACCGAGTGAACCGAGTACCGCTTTTGGCGAGGCCGTCAATATTGGGCGTTTTCGCATAGGGATGGCCGTAGCAACCGAGATCACCGAAACCAAGGTCATCAGCGAGGATGAAAACAACGTTCGGTTGCTTGACTGTAGGGGAATTGTCGGACAATCGAAGTTCCTGCGCATTCGCAGTGGCCGCGAGAACAGGAAGCAGAACCAGTGTTGAGAGCAGTTCAATGGATTTGTTCATGTTTGTTTTATTGAGAGTTGAGGTGCTTCATACTTAGTTTTAGGTAACCTGAAGCAAATGCGATTTTTTTGTTGTCTCCAACGGCGAGCGGTCATCCAGTAGCCAACCACGCTGTGGTTAATTACTTACGACGCCCACGGGATCGTTCCGATTTGACTTTGAATTCAGGCGTTGCTTTGTCGGGCAGCCAGCGGACGAGTTGATCGCGGATTGCCTTGTGAGTCGGGTCGCCCGCGAGATTGTGGAACTCGTTCGGATCGTTTCTATGGTCGTACAGTTCCTCAGCTCCGTCTTCGTAGACAATTAATCGCCAATCCCGGCTCCGGATTGAGTGATTGCCAAAGTACGATGACGTGATAGCCGGCCGGTCTCTGGCTTTCGTTGGGTCCTTGAGTTGGGGGACCAGGGAGACTCCTTCCAAATGGGAATTCGCTGGCAGTCCGCACAGTTCGCTCAGTGTCGGGTAGATGTCGAGCAAGCTGGCCGGTTCCGCGCATGCCTTACCAGGTATGATACCCGGTCCTGCAAACAGGAGAGGAACTCGGGTGGATTCTTCCCACAGCGTACGTTTTGCCCAATGCTCTTTTTCACCGAGATGAAATCCGTGATCGCTCCACAAGACGATCAAGGTGTTATCGGAATGGGGGCTAGATTTGAGGGAATCAAGTACAACGCCCACGCAATGATCCACAAAGCTGATTGATGCAAGGTAGGCCTGTGTCAGGCTTCGCTGCTTGCCGTTGTTGACGACCTCGGCGTGAGTAGGAGCAACCGCATAGTTGTTGATGGTGAGAAAGTTCTTTGGAAGATCGAGGTCCGACTTGGGATTCATTGGCAACGTGAACGAATCGGCTTCGTAGAGATCAAACCACTTCTGCGGAACATAGAGCGGAACATGTGGTCGAAAGAAACCAACAGTCATAAAGAATGGTTTGTCAAAATCTTCCTTGAGCACTTCGGCCGCGTTCTTTGCCAGTTGGTAGTCAGCCATTTCTGCGTCTGTCGCTGGATACGCTCCCCAGTCCCACGCACTGCTCCAGTCAGAGGGACGGTTCATTGGTTTCCTGGGCCTGGGACTTCTCATGCGGCCAAGCGATCGGTCGATGTCACCGGCTAACCTTCCACCAAAACCGTGATGCAACACTTTTCCACCTTCAAGCGTTAGATAGCCGTTGTCTTTGAAGTATCGTTGAATCGTGGGGATGTTTCTGAGAGCGGGCAGCTCTTCATATCTGGGTCCGATTTCATAACTGCCGTGCGTCGTCGCTGCGACGCCAGACATCACGCTGGCTCGTGAGCAGGAACAAACCGGAACCTCGCAATGCGCGTTGGCAAAATTCCGCCCCCGCTTTGCCAGCGCATCCATGTGCGGCGTCAGCGCTTCAGGATGGCCTCCGAGGAAGCCAGTCCAGTCGTTGAGATCGTCAACGCAGATCATCACGATATTCGGTTTATCCTGAGCGTCAGCGAAGGATACCAAGACCAGAAGTATCAGTGAGAATAGACTAAGAATGCTGAATGTACTTTTCATAGTGGGATTCTCTGAAGTTAAGCGAAGGGAATTCCAGCGAATCCCACTATTGTGCTTTCTCTACTTTCGGAAGTACTCATGCCCGGAATCACCGCCGCTGATGAGGTAGGCGGTCAGGTCGAGGATTTCGTCTTTTGTCATTCGATTGAACAGTCCGGTCGGCATCGGGGATGTCTTCGACACGATCAATTCTTCGATCGAATTACGGTCAATGGTCACGCGTTTGTTGGGATCGGTGAGATCGGTGTTGAGAGTCAGCTGGTCGCCTTTCAGGTTGACAACGACCCCGTTATGTACGCGTCCTTCATCAGTAAGGACCATCACGGCGGAGAACTGGTCGTTGATGACCTTGCTCGGATTCACCACCTGATCGAGTAAGTCATGAGCCGAATAGCGACGGCCAGCCGTCGTCAGATCCGGACCGGTCATGCCTCCCTGATTTTGGAAGCGATGGCAGGCGAAACAGCCACCTGCTGCGAACATCTTGCGGCCATTGGCGAAGTCTCGCTGTTTCAGGTTCGAGCGGGCTGCCTGCGACAACTCATCCAGTGTCCATTTCTTTTCCGGTCGTCCCTTGAAGATCTCTCCGAGGTTTTCGAGCGCAGACTTCTGCACCGGCTTCTTCGCGAGCACCTCTTTGAGCGATTCTTTTTGAGAATCACTCAGCGATGCGACGGCATCTTTGCGAATGAACTCGATGAACTTCGCGAAGCTTGCGCCGCCTCGGTAATTTGCGGCTTTGAGGAACCACTCGAAGTATGCGGTCTGCAGCTCATCGGTCCAGCCAGTTTTCAGCAATCGGATTGAACGCGCGTACTGCACCTGTTCTTCTTGAGTCGGAGCGGCGTCAATCAGAGCCATGGCTTTCGCTGCGACGGTTGGTGATTGCAACCAAGCAAGCGTTTCACACAGTAGCCAATTCAATTCGAAGGACTTGGCCGGAAACAGGGGATCGAGGACCGCAATCAATTTTTGAACTGTTGCATCATCAGGGCGCCCAAAGCGAGTGAGAATAATCTGCAGTGTCCGCTGCAATGTGAGCTGGCTGGTGGCGTCCAGCTTTGGCAGATCGATTTCCAGAACAGCCGCGAGCAGTTTGTCACGCATCTCTGTGTCAATCGGCGGACTTGATTCGCTTCGATGCTGTTGGCAGACGCCGGCCACTCGTGCAAGTACCAATAGAGCTTCTACCTGTTTCTTTGGATCGACATCTGTCAGTGCTTTGTCCGCCCATGTTTCGACGGGCTGATGTTCGATCGCTGTTCGTGATGCCCAGCGGATGAATCGGTCGTTGTGAGAAAGATGAGGCCAGGCGACTTCGACCGCGTTCGGATCCTGTCGGCCGTGGAACTTTTCCAGTGAACGGCGAAGTTTCAGGGCATCATTTGTCATCGGTTCCGCATCAACGTGTTCGGTCGATTCATCGCCGACATATGTCACGCGATAGAGTCCTGACTGCACTTTCCTTCCACCGATTGTGAAGTACATCGCTCCATCTTCAGGATGGATGATTGCGTCAGTAATCGGCAGCGGCGCCCCCGTCACGAACTCTTCTTTGGTGGCTGTGTAGCTTGAACTGTTTGGATCGAGATTGAGATGCACCGCGTAGAGTTTTCCCCAACTCCAGTCCAAGGCATAGAGTGCGTTCTGATACTTTGCAGGGAACTTGGCCCCGTAGCCGAAAGTCATCCCCGTTGGAGAACCGGGGCCGATATCGAGAACGGGCGGAAGATTGTCTGCATAGAACGTCGGTCGCTTGCCGGCTCCGTTTCGCCAGCCGAATTCGGCGCCACTGGTGACCTGACAGATTCGCGTCGGGCGATACCACGGAACGTTGAAGTCGTATTCCATGTCGGCGTCGTATGTGAATAATTCACCATCTCGATTGAATGCCGCGTCGAAGATGTTGCGAAACCCGTTGGCATAAGCTTCGAAGTTCTTACCGTCCGGGTCGACGCGATAGATGATGCCTCCCGGTGCGAGCACACCGCTGTTGTGCCCTCGACCGTCTGGAAAACTCGGCAGCAGGTGATCTTCGCCCCAGACCCGTGGGACCTGCGACGTTTTCGCAAGTTCTGTTGGCTTCGTACTGTTGCCCGTGATCAGAAAGAGTGACTTCCCGTCGGGGCTTGGGACAACAGCGTGAACACCGTGATCGCCTCTCGCATCCATCGCTCGTAACAATTCGACCTTGTCGAGATTGTCGTCGCCATCGCTGTCGGTGATGCGGTACAGGCCAGATGGAATCTTCTTTTCGTAATCATTGACGCCAACGTACAAAGCATCAAATGCCCAGACCATTCCATTGACCGCTCGGATGTCAGCAGGCACGGGTTGTACGTCAGCGGCACTCAGCGTTTCTCCGGCGGCCGGTGGAGTAATTCGATACAGCCCCCCGAACTGATCGCTGACCAGCAGGCGGCCTTTGTTGTCCGTGCAGAGATTGACCCACGATCCCTGGATGTCCCCAGGCACTGAGTAAAGCAATTCGGCTTCGAACCCTTTCGAAACCTTGATGCGTTCAATTGGAGTTGCTTTGTTGCCGGCATTCCCGGTCACAGCATCGATCGCAGCCTTCGCATCATCCCCTTCGAGATGACGTATCTCGATGTCCTTGAACTCGACCGTCATGGGCTTTCCGGCGTGAAGCTGCAGAGCGAGAATCCCTTTCCGCTTCGCTTCCGGATGGTTATCCGTCAGGTCCATCGTGGTCACGCCATTGACTTGATGAATCTGCCGATTGCCAACCGCAATGATAGTCAGCTCGTTCCATTCGGTATCGACAAGCTTCTGGCCCTTGTCGCCAACTTCACCGACGACCTGCGGCTTGCCGTCTGCTGCAACCACGACCCGTTGAAAACGCTGGGCCACGATCCCTCGCCACTTCTCGGCATAGAGCATTCCGAAGAACTCTGGCTTAGGGTGTAGGTCGGCCTGATAACCTTTGACAACATAGTCTTCAGGTTTACCGACCAGCTCACTGCGATACTGCACTCCTGAGTTGTTGCCTGAAAAACGGACCTTCGCCTTGAACACAAAATCGCCTGCGTCGCCGCCCTGCCAGACGAGAAACGTGTTGCCTTTCGTCGGCTTGTCCTTAGTGGTCTGGCCAAAGATCGCCCCGTCTTTGACGGACCAGAACTCCGTCTTCCCGGCCCAGCCGGAAAGATCTTTTCCATTGAAGAGTGACTGAAAGTCCTGAGCACTGGCCGCAGCACAGAGAATGGGAATCAGGATGAGTACGGAGAGAAGTTTCAGCGATCTCGACATGTTTTCTGGCTCGAATTCTTCTTCAAGTGGATAAGGATACTCTCCGAAGAGAGGAC
>JABJMI010000876.1 GCA_018659505.1 Planctomicrobium sp. | reverse complement strand
GATCAAGATTCATGCCTGGGAGATATTCCATGACGTAATAGAATGTTCCGTCTTCAGCCATTCCGTAGTCATAGATTTCAATTGTGTTCCAGTGAGTTAACTGAGCAGTCGCTTGAACTTCTCTCTCGAACCTTTTGAGTGTTTCCGCTTTGCCTGCCATTTCCGGTCGAATGAGTTTGATTGCGCAAGGACGTTTGAGCAACATGTGCTCTGCTAAATGGACTTCACCCATCCCTCCGCGACCGAGAAGTTTTTTCAGTCGATAGTTGCCCATCTGTTTCGCTTCAAACGCAGCACTACGTAATGAGCGAATCGTCCGCACACCCCAAGTCGCCACAACCAGGGCAAGAGTCATTCCCATGGCTGTCTGCAAGAGCACTGCTCGATACTGTGGAAGGGCAACAACTTCCATGACCGTTGGCGAGAAAAGCGTTGCCAGCCACATCACAACCACGGGTGCAAGCGCCATTGGAGCCATTACACTGAGCGCTCGCTGCCATGAATTTGGAATGAGCAGGGCATACGTGAATATTAAGATCAGCCACGGCGTCTCAACTGGATACAGAAACCCTTTGGATGCCGATGAGTCAATCACTCCATAAGTAATGACAAGAAACAACAATGCGGATGTCCCAAAGACTGCCGCCTCAGCGGCTCTCAGGTGACCAATGAAGTGAGAACATTTCGCACATAACCTCCAGGCAACGATACCGCTGGTTGCCATCGCCAAGAGATGAGCCCAACTCGCGAGGTCCTCGACTGTTCCCAGTCGATCACTCACAACGAGTAAACCTTTGATGTAAAATGCTACGTATGAGACGAATAAAATGATCGACGCCATTTTGAGTCGCTGACCAAGAACGGTGTTGACCTCATTCGAAAAGTCTGGTCCCGACCCTTCAACGAGTTCAACTGCCCATTTCCAGGCAGATTTGGCAGTTGAAGGACGCGTAGAATCATCGCGATTCTGAATAATCGTTGCCTGATTTGGGGCTGATTCCATAATGTCACGGAGAGTCATGTGTAGTCGTAAAAGAAGATGGTCCCATCATAGGCATCCATTTCGGTAAAGTCAGGTACGGAATTGCGAATTTCATTCACCTTATCAGTGTTTTTTCTGAAATCTCTAAAAGTGAGAAAGAAACATTTCCCTGAGCGTATTGATTCAATTCTCAAAAGAACTACTCAATGAGAATGTCGATGTTTCCACTCTGCCGCTTGTCGGTGTAGAGACGTTTCGTTAGTTGATTACCTGATCGGAATTAAAATAAGCCATCAAGATTTCAATCGAAACTACATCAGAGAACAGTATGGAACCTTCCGGATTTTAGGCTCATTCGCTGGTCTATTTTCCTTAGAAATAATATCTCCTCTCGATGTCTGGAAAAATGATTGTCCGGGGCATTACTCTGTAGCACCACGCATCTGGCAGGTGAGACATATGGATGCTAGGAATCGAATCACATAAGTGCTCCTAACGGTACAAGAAACCATCATGCGTCAAATTAAGAAGTTACTGGTTGCCAACCGCAGCGAAATTGCAATCCGTGTATTCAGAACAGCGAATGAAATTGGTATTCGCACCGTCGCGATTTATACGCATGAAGATCGTTTTTCTTTACATCGCTTCAAAGCTGACGAAGCTTATAAAATCGGAGGGGAAGGCGAGCCGATCCGGGCGTATCTCAATATTCCGTCGATCATTGCAATGGCGAAGGAACATAATGTCGATGCCATCCATCCCGGTTATGGGTTTCTTTCTGAGAACTCAGAATTCGCCCAAGCGTGTGAAGATGCCGGGATTATCTTTGTTGGTCCAACTGTCAATGCATTGAAGAAGTTAGGCGACAAGGTCTCTGCTAGGAACATTGCAAATCTAGCAGGTGTTCCGATTCTGCAAGGAACTGAAGATGCAATCGCAAATATTGACGAAGGAGAGAAATTAGCCAACGGCATTGGTTACCCAATCATGTTGAAAGCCTCGATGGGTGGCGGCGGACGCGGAATGCGAGTCGTCAAGGAAGCGAGCGAATTCAGGAATTCATTCGAGCAAGCACAACAAGAGGCCCTTACCGCTTTTGGTTGTGGTGACATTTTCATCGAACGCTTTATTGGTCGTGCCAGTCATATTGAAGTGCAATTACTGGGCGACTCACATGGAAATCTTGTCCACTTATATGAGCGTGATTGTTCAGTTCAGCGACGACATCAGAAGGTAGTCGAAATCGCTCCCGCTCCGAACCTTGATCCGCAAGTTCGTGAGGCAATTTGTGATGCCGCCATCAAAATTGGACAACAAGTCGATTACAACAATGCAGGGACTGTCGAGTTCTTATTAGATCGCGACTCTAACGAATTCTTCTTCATCGAAGTCAATCCACGAATTCAGGTCGAACACACTGTGACCGAAGAAGTGACTGGCGTTGATGTCGTTAAGTCACAGATTCTTGTCGCAGGTGGAACTCGACTCGACGATCCTGAGATTGGTTTAGATT
>JABJMI010000299.1 GCA_018659505.1 Planctomicrobium sp. | reverse complement strand
TGCAGCCACGAATTTCTTTGGTGGGAATCGCTCTGCTAAATTCAAACCGGCACAGATGAATCATCATATGCCACTCGAAGAAACGACAATTGCTGAAGGGATGAAAGCTCAGGGGTACAAAACAGCCTTCCTCGGGAAATGGCATCTTGGACCAACAGAAGAGTATTGGCCGGAGCATCAGGGGTTTGATGTCAACGTCGGCGGACATGTACGTGGAATGCCGAAATCGTACTTCTCCCCCTATCAGAATCCGCGACTCGACGACGGATTAAAAGGAGAGCATCTCACGAAGCGACTCACCGATGAAACCCTGAATCTACTTGAACAAAATCAAGACGATCCGTTCTTTATCTATCTGGCGTTTTACACTGTTCACACGCCGTTAAAGGCTCCCAAAGATCTTGTTGAAAAGTACCGCAAGAAGGCAGAGAAACTTGCCGGCAAGCCAGAGTTTGCAGATGAAGAACAAGTCTGGCCGAATGTGAAGCAAGCTCGTAAAGTTCGCATCTTGCAAAAACACGCGACCTACGCTGCCATGGTCGAATCAATGGATACCAGCGTCGGACGTATTCTAGACAAACTCAAAGAGTTGAAGATTGATGACGAAACCGTGGTCTGTTTCTTCTCCGATAATGGTGGGCTGTCAACGTCTGAAGGCTCGCCGACATCGAATCTTCCGTTCCGAGGTGGAAAAGGTTGGCTCTACGAAGGAGGGATTCGCGAGCCAATGATCATTAAATGGCCGCAGCATGGGCAGAAGAATGTCGTTCGTGGCGAAGCAGTCACCAGTGTCGACTTTTATCCGACTTTGCTCGAAATTGCAGGCATCAAACCTGATGATTCTAAAGTGCTGGATGGCGTCAGCTTAGTGCCACTACTCACGGGGAAACATCTAGAGCCACGTCCGCTCTTCTGGCATTATCCTCACTACAGTAATCAAGGCGGATTCCCCGGTGGGGCTGTTCGAAGTGGAGATTACAAGCTCATCGAACGCTTTGAAGATGGACGGACTCATCTCTACAACTTGGCTGACGATCCCGGCGAGCAAAAAGATATCAGCGACCAAAAACCAGCACAGGTCGCATCTATGAAGCGACAACTTCATGACTGGTATCAGAAAGTTGATGCTAAGTTTCTGAGTGCAAAAGAGAATGGACCAGAACCTTGGCAACCTGGGTTTAAGTAGGGCAAATGCGAAGCAGCAAACTAGGCAATAGCAGGTTCAGTTGCACTCTACTGAAGTAACTTTCGCGTTGACATCATTGGTGCATTTTGGGCAAATTATTACCCATTTGGGAGTAAAACCAAAAGGTGTTTTACTCACAAATGCACAACAAAGGCATTTTGCTTGAGAAAACCATGTCCACTCCCACTTTCGCCATGCTATTAAATATTCACAATTCTGGCACTGGAGAGTGGTACTTTCGACTGGTCTTTTATTTTTACTATTGCATCGGGGACAGGTCATAGTAGTTTTAGTCCTAAGAACTAAAATAACACCAATTGGTCCCGATAATAATGTAAACAGAATGGGAGCTACTCCCAATTCCTTTCTTTTCGCGATGGCACTAGAGAGACATAAACAGGAAGGAAGGACGAGTACTAAATATATCAAAATCAGGTATTGCTCTAGCATTCAATTTTCATTCATCTTGAACCATTCCTTCCACAGCAATCAAAGTTATCGTAATTCATGCATTACGATACAAGTAAAGTGAAGATTGAGTCGGATTGGTTCCGCTTTACCATTGAGGCTCTTAGCATGGGTGAAGTTCGTCAATTTCACAATGTGGTGGGTTATGAAATTTGAGTATTCTCAGGTCATATCGATTCAATTATTTTGAACAGCAAGAACGTAACCCACCAATACGATTTGCAAAATTGCTCCACCCAGACTGTGGAAGTTCTCTCCTCTCTTCAGAGCGTGATAATGAAGAGGAACGAGTTAAGACCATTCAGCAGCGTACGTTCCATGTTGGTCCGCAGCGAGTGGTTTGTAACGTAGCGTTAGTTTTCCTTTGCCGAGTTCAGCGAGAACGTAACCTGGGCGAAGTTCATCGACAAAGAAGCCTGTTGCTTTGCCTGCTGCAATGCGGTCTGTCAGTCCTCGGTTCTGGTTGTAACAAATCGATGGGAATAGAGTTTCGACCGTCTGCCCGTGGTCTCTCCAGCCACGGATACCGTTGTGGAAGTGACCGTGCATGATTGCCAATGTCCGATCAGTATAGTGGGTCAGTAATTCGTAGAACTCTTTCTGTCCGTTGTCTGGCTTCACATACCAGCCTCGATCTGGGTTCTTGTTCGTGTGGATGGGGACGTGGCAACAAACGACGATTCGCAGATCCTTTTCGGCGGCGTCTGCGAACTGCGTTTCCAACCACGCAAGTTGCTCACCCTCAATGAAACCATCGTGAGAATCTCGATGGGCGTTATTAAAGAGTATAAATCGCGCGCCTCCATAGTCCACTGATCGATCCGTCTCTGCGGTGACATATTTCTTAAAGAGATCAACTGGGTCATGATTTCCAGGAATTTCGTGAATCGGTTTATTCAGCAACTTCCGAGTATCAGCATAGAATGGATACTGAGATTCTCGACCAGAGTCGACGACGTCGCCAAGATGTAGGACAAAGTCGCCAGGCTGCTGATTGATCTCGTCAATCGCCTTCCGCCAATTTTTCTCCGCGGACGCATTGTTGTTTCGACCGAGGTGCGTATCGCTTACGATCACGAACGACAGCACATCAAGGTCGTCTGCGGCAAACAACCGACGAGACAAACACAGTTGAGTGCTACCAGCAGCGGAGGCAGCGAGCATCTGGCGGCGATTGATCTGAATGGGATGCATGTCTGTTTCCCTTTTGTACTCTAAATTTTGGAGGCTAAAATTACCCTTAAGGAGTATTTCAACATTCCGTCATCGTCTTACAATGTAAGGTTTGGTGCAACTACCTCAACGCATTTACGAGTGATGAAAGCCGATCTGACTTCGCCAGCCCAGCCCGCATCGCTGGTCAGAATTTGCGAAAGATTCTAAACTGGTCAAGACTGAACAATTTTTTCATGAAAACTAAGAAATACTCAAGGCACTGAAGGTTATGGAAAGTGAACTGCGGGAC
>JABJMI010000868.1 GCA_018659505.1 Planctomicrobium sp. | reverse complement strand
CTGTAGAACCGGGGGTATGAGGAAAGCCCGTTAAAGGGCTTTCCTGTCATCGTCGCAGACCGCACTTGAAATCCAGACTCTTGAATTGATCAACAATTTGAATGCGTCCATTTTATGGCACTCCAGCTCAGCATGTTGATGAGCCGTATCCGCGAAAATCTGCACTCATCCGCGAGTATCCGCGTTCTTTCAATCTTGATTCTCGAGAATTGCGTTAAGTTGAGTCAACGGTGGATCCTGATGAGTGCTCACCAGCAGAGCTGGTTGTTTACAGAAATGAATTAGTCGCTGCTATTTTGTCGACGTACATGTTCCTGCACAGCCTCAAAGAAAGCTTCTTGAATGTGGGCGGGGGCGGCGTGTCCCATTGAAGGCTCGTTGATGATCTGTTTTTCTTCTTGAAGTTGATTGTACGCTGCGTAGCAACTTGAAGGAGGACAAACCGTGTCGATGAAGCCAACACTCATAATTGCATTCGCTTTGCACCGACTTGCGAAGTTGACGGCATCCACGTAGCGAGACGCTTCGAGAATCTTTGAATCGGGCTTGCCATCCTCTGCCTGCGGAACAAGCTTCGGCCAGCCATTAATGCGATCGGCAGAGCGACCGGAATGATCACAAATCGCAGGAACGCCGGTTGCAATAAATGTTACACGTTCATCGATACCGCCGGCGACGAGTGCCTGACCTCCTCCCTGGCTGTGACCAATGACAATCACCGTCTTACCGTCCCATTCTGGCTGAGCAGTCAGAAAATCGATAGCACGGACCAGCCTGAGGTACATTCCACGAAAATAGGACTTTTCACGATTCTCGCGACCGTCGTAACGATAATCTTTCAACGGACCAGCACTCTGCTCTTTATAAAATTGTCCCGGCTTTCCATTCGGAAGACCATGAGCGTTGATGTCCATAGAGAGCATGTTCGCTTTGGCTCCTTTTATTGCATTCGGAAGACTCGAACTGCGAACTCCAGCACCATGAACCCAGAGAATGGCTGGCAAACTCTTCGCAGCCGCATCAGCTGGTTTGGAGAGATATCCCGACACTGGAGCACCACCAAGACAATCGACCTGCACATCAAAACACTGAATCGAGTCATCATTATGCTCAACGTGCGTCAACTTGGCGTCAGCAGGCACTTGAGCCAATTGCTTTTTCTGCTGAGACCAGAACTGGTCAAAATCGTCCGGAACCGGAAGACTTAGGGGAATCTCTGCTGGTGAGACCCCAATCCCTACAGCAGTGGAAATTTTCTTATTCTGTGGTGTTTGGAATGTCACTCGGCACATTATAAAACTGGGAGATGTCAGCTTCACTGGAATCACATTCCCAGATGCGAGGTCCAATGTCCCGTGTGGAAATTGATCACGATGCTCCGATACGAAGTCGTCGACAACATAGCTCACTTTTCCAGTGACAGGCTTCTCGCCTTGAGCAAGCGTGACCACAAATTTCGCTTCCTCACCGATCTGGTAAACGGCATCTTTTTTCTCGGCCTGCACATTGAGAGAGTAGCTTTCCTCGGCAGCGAGAAGAGTCCCCGATAGCAATAAGATCGTAAAAGTCAGAGGTCTCGAGTAAGATTGATTGAGCATTCAGTTTGTCCTTTTGATGTAATCAGATGATTACGTGAAGAGTACATCTGAGACCGAAGCAAGACAACTATTGAACTGAATTCAGCGACACTACATGATAGATTTAATTGTCTATGTGGCTTCTACCTGTCTCGGATAGCGATTCCAAGGCTTCTCTTGTTCGTGATGTTCGATCCAAAGATTTTGTCACTGAGACCATTAGTCAGAATCGTAAAGCTCAATATCGGATGTACTCAAGAAAGCTTGCTGCTAGAATTTCGCTCTTTACATTACGTATACGAATCACCGACAAGGAATCTCAAATGAAGACAGCGATTGCCTGCTTCTCATTATCTCTCTTGGTACTGTTTTCTATTCCTGCAATGGCTGACGAACCCAATTCAACAAAACGTCTGGTTCTCATCGCTGGCCGGCCGTCGCATCCACCACGTATGCACGAATTCAACGCAGGGGTGCAACTTTTGCAGAAGTGTCTCAAGGATGTCCCAGCATTGAAAGTCGACGTCAACCTCAATGGTTGGCCGGAAGATGAACAAGTTTTAGAGGCGGCAGACGCGATCATTTTTTACATGGATGGTGGCGGGAGGCATGAGATTGTGCAGCAGAACGGCGAGCGGCTTAAACTTGTCGAGCAATGGCTCGCAAAGGGAAAGTCGATAGGCTTCATGCACTATGGAGTGGAAGTGATTCCGAAACAGGCGGGCGAGGAATTCAAACGCTGGATTGGTGGACACTATGAAAACATGTTTTCTTGCAACCCGATCTGGGAACCAAATTTTCTAAAATTTCCTGAGCATGCGATTACCCGAGGTGTTAAACCATTTCAAATTAAAGATGAGTGGTACTTCAACATGCGATTTATAAGTGACCTACCAGGTAATCAACGAGAAACAGTCGACGAGATGAAGTTTCAGCCGATTCTGGTAGCGACTCCCGATGATGCTGTTCGCAACGGTCCCTACGTCTATCCCAAAGGACCATACCCTCATATTCAAGAAAATAAAGGGCGTGCGGAAGCAATGATGTGGGTCGTTGAACGTCCCGATGGTGGGCGAGGCTTAGGATTCACCGGCGGGCACTTTCATGACAACTGGGGCAATGATGACTATCGCAAAGTTGTACTCAATGCTTGCTTGTGGTTGGCAGGCGTTGAAGTTCCTGACAGCGGCGTTGCCTCACAAGTTTCGAAGGCAGATCTAGATGCTCATTTAGATCCGAAGAAACAGCGTTAATCGAATAGTAACCGGTCACGTTCTTGTACTGTCAAACAGTTTGAGAACCACGAAACAAACGAACGACACGAAAGAGAAAAGTTCTGCCTTGCTCAGACTCATTAAGTATGCAGGCTGCGAGCTCAATGCAAAATTTTATTTACCAAGTTTTCGATCAAAAATGGAATCGACAGGATGAACATGATTGACAAGATTAGTGAAAGACATTCCTAGTTGGTAGACTAAAGTAAGTAGTCCCATTTGATTGATTTTAGCATCATCCTAAGTTTGTTTCTGTCAAAAGCAATTGTTAAATCCAAGGTCTCAGTCACAAAATTTATCCTGTAAATCATGTCAATCCTGTCTGATTTTTCGAGACGTGATAGCCACGATGATTTGCTTTGGTAGGTCAGTCTGCGGCTGCATTCTTTTCGTGTGATTTGTGTGTTTCGTGGTTTATTATTGATTTCAATACTGTGAACGGTTACGACGAAAAGACTAAAGACTGTGTACTGACTATGAGTCATAAAAAACAACAGCTAAAACCCACGGTCAAAGAGACCGTCATTCACTCCAACCCGG
>JABJMI010000866.1 GCA_018659505.1 Planctomicrobium sp. | reverse complement strand
GCCGACTCACTGGGAAGCTTGCTTGAGGAACGCGGTCAGCTGCCTTTCGCAGTATCGACCGAAGCGTATTCACTGCGTGAACTCGCGTCGCTTCCATCAACGCTGGTTCACCGTCTGGCGGCATGGCACCGCTATCGATGGCTTTAAGAACTTTCTCGAGCAATGCGGGGCGATCAAGAAAATCGTCGACAGTTCGCAATTCCTGGAAGTTCAGCTCAGCGTTCGCTTCGTCAGCACCGTGGCAATGCACGCATTGTTGTTGAAATAACGGCATCAATACCTGCTGAAATTCTTCTGCCTGTAACCGAGCAATACCGCTGCCGAGAACAACCAACAGCACAAGACCGCAACATCGCTTCGGCATGGGCATTTGAACGCTTCTCCTGTTTGATTAAGGCTCGTAGTCCCGCCTTTAGGCAGAAAAGTGCGAGATATTCAGTGCAGATGCCGCCTGAAGGCGGAACTACAAACGAGGGCCTCAGGCCCACAGATCCGAGATGACTCCGGTGCTGTCGGCGAAAGAATCTATTTCCAATCCCATCAACTGCGCGAACGTTAGCCACAGATTGGAATTCAAAGTCCCGCTTGGCATCTTGATAAATCGTCCTTGCTTGATTTGCCCTTGGGCTTTACCCGAAACAATCATTGGCAGGTCGTAGTACTGATGTGTCGCGCCATCACCCAGGCCAGCTCCGAAGCCAACCAGCGAATTATCCAGCATCGTGGTGCCGTCAGCTTCTTTGATCTCTTTCATGCGCTGAATCAAATACGCATACTGCTGCATGTGGAAGATGTCGATCTTTTGCAGATCCTTATAGCCGTCCCCTTTTTGATTGTGCGTCATATTGTGATGCTGAACGGGTTTGTCAAAAACGCCTTCGTACATCAACGTCGCATCCCACCGTTCCGGACCAAGCATGAACGTGCAGACATTCGTAATTCCCATCTGAAATGCTAACAGCATCAGATCCATTTGCAGACGGATGTATTGTCCTCGAGGCAGCACTTCATTTTTGGGCACCCGCACGTCCACACTGGACAACATCTGATCCATCTTCTTAATCCGCAACTCGATGCCGCGGACCATTTCCATGAACTCGTCAAGCGTATGTCGATCGTCTTTCGCCAGTTTTCGGGACAGCGTCTTTGCGTCAGCCAACACCAGATCAGTGACATCACCGACATGCTGGCGATAGCTCTCACGCAGAAACAGCCGGTCATACAGCTTTTGCGGTTCACGAATCGATGGGGCGATCCTTCCCGGACCGTACCACGAGATGTTGTCGAATTCGATTGGCTCTTTCGGAGCCGTGAAGCCGTTGCAACTGATCTCCAGTGTGTTGAAAATGGTGGAGTGGCCAACCGCATCGCCAATCACCTGATCGAGCGTGCGACCATTCGGATGGGCAATGCCTTTACGCCCGGCCTGTTCCGGCGACAGACTGGTCAGGTAGCACGACGCTCCTTGTGCATGGACGTCCTGACCGTTTTTATAGGTACGATCGAGTCCCGTGATCATCGTCACATCATTAATATGAGGACTCAGCGGCTGCATCGATGATGTCAGTTCGACCGGATAAAAGCCCGGCTTGTTCTTCAGTCGCCGTTCGTTCTTCGTCTTATCCGCGTTGAATCCGCCGATGAATCCCGGCAATTCGGCGTTCTCTTCTCCCGGAAAGAAACAGCGACGCACAATCCCGTTAGGTATGTAAACGATTGCCAGCTTCTTGCTTGGTTTGCCGACTGCCGAAACGGCCCCGTCAGCCCATGCCAGCGAAGGCAGGAATGGTAGAGCAAATGAGGCACCGTTGACTCGCAGAAAACTGCGGCGGGAAAGGTTCATGGACATACCCTACTTTAAGAAGTGTTCGATCCTGGCCAGTTTTGCGACCGACGTCGAGTTCCAACGTAATTGTCATCGCCAGACGACTTTATTCCAAGCTCTGTTGAAGATCGCTGGAAACCCTTAACTAGCGACGAACTCAGTTTACTTATAAAAGAGTACGTCTTCAAGAACTAAAGCCCGCGTGATGATCGTCGACAGGAAGACAAACGTCCCAAACCTTCAACGCGGAATCGCGGTGTTGGAGTATCTGGCGGCAGGAGTTCAGTGCGCGACGGTTTCCGAACTTGTCGAGCGGCTGGGGTATCCCCTCCTGTTCAATAGATAATTTCGACATAAACGTCAGCATTCACAATGCCTTAGCTCAAACAAATTGCTCGCGAAACTGTTCCATTCAATCGAATGAACACTAAACATGACATTTTGGGGCACTGTGAAGGCGCAAGACCTCAGCAGATGACTCGGAATCAAAGATGGTCACAGGCTATCGGGCAAGCCTACGCCGCCTTCCGCTTGAATGATTTCACCAGCCCGCCGACATACGACTTCACCTCACACTTCACTCAATACTCAGTTTCGCCACTTCATCGGATTCTTCTCTGACGGGTGGCAGATGATCCCGCGACATGTGACTGCGGTGATGGTTGTAATACTCCGTAAACTCCATTCTCTTGCTGGAGTGACTGAGTGTGCTCGTCATCAAATGGCCTTCACCCAATCATCACTTCCTTTGCTGTTCGCAGGAATGAAACTATCGATAAACTTCTTGAGATCCCGCTACCATTCGTCAAACATGAGGAGCAGTCCGTTCAAAACATGACGGTCACTCGGGAGAAATTTAATAACCGTACGAGGCAAGCAATAAGCAAAGAACTACTGACAACCAGACGAAACCTGTTAAAGGCAGCGGTGATTGGCATCTCGGGTGTCACCACTCCTCTACTGCTACCCACCCCAATCCGATCATTCAGAATCTGACGCTTTCGCAGGAGGAAATCGCCTGGCGATTCCAGTCGCTAAAGCCGTTCCTTAAGTCGGGTGAGTTCGCAGGCTAAGAACAATCGCAAAGAAGCATATTCACCGTCACAACTAAGAAATTGAAAAAGAGATGATGAAAACTGTCATTAGATACCCCCTAGCGTTGGCAATGATTGCGTCTTCTGCATTTACAACGGCTGCTGCAGAGCCAGAGTTCCACAAAGGGATCTACTATGGCCCGGACAATGCAACGGCCTACCAGAAGGAAAGGTGCCAGCTCGACATCTATCTCCCCTCGGATAAGTCCACAAAATTTCCGGTACTGATCTTTTTCCATGGCGGGGGACTAACTGGCGGCAATCGAGGCGGCCCGGATCTCACTTCGCAAGGCGTTTGTCTAGTGGCACCTTCTTACCGCCTCAATCCAAAAGCAAAGTGTCCCGATTATCTGAACGACGCAGCTGATGCGGTCGCGTGGACGTTTAAAAACATTGAAAAATATGGAGGAGATCCGAATCGAATCTTTGTAGGCGGTATGTCGGCGGGAAGCTATCTTGCCGCGCTCATCGCAATGGACAAGAGTTGGCTGGGGAAACGAGGCGTGGATATCGACCGGCTCGCCGGACTGC
>JABJMI010000865.1 GCA_018659505.1 Planctomicrobium sp. | reverse complement strand
CTCCTCCGTGAAAACAACTTAAGAAAAGATCCGTCAAAAACCCCGTAACTCCACGAGGCAAAGATATCCTACGCACCATACCTCAATTAGAAAAGACGTTGGCCCTGGCATATCTTGGGAGTTCCTCCACAACTTGTAAGCAACTATTTCAATCGAGGTTCAATCAGTCGGACATGTGCACACGGACTCGGTCACAACCTTGGTCTGAACCAACTTTCGAAGGACGTCAACGGGCAACACATGGCAGGCGGAAACCCACAAGGTACATATTGACTCCCGAGGAAACCGCAGAGGCTCGCGTTCGAATAGAAAAGGCGGATCGAGCGAATCTTTGATAAGCCCCCACGAGTTGGAATTGAGTAAGCAAAGAGAACGGATGTTCATTCTCCTCAAAATCAGTCCTATTGCAAAGGTTGAATTCAGTTATTTGCCAGCTGCCCATTTGATGCCGTTGATGACGACATCCAGAAAAACTTTGTCCTCAAATGTTTCGTTGGCGTGACCATAAGTGGTCCCAAAGACGCGAGCCTTGCCGTATTTATGAGTCCAGATCACTGGATGCAATTCACCTGTTTTCTCGCTGACTGAAGTCGCCAGCACTTTGGTGTCTGGCCACACTTTTTCGATGATGTACAACTCGTCATTGGGCGTGACCCACTCCTTGGGGAAATCTTTCATGACTGCGTGCTTCGGCATCACGTTTCTCACGAGATAGTTACTCTTGTGCTCATGCCGACGACTTGTGACTCCGAGCATCTCTCGCCAGTCGTCAATTTCAGCAGCTCGATAAGTGTGCATAGCACAGTGAATGACGACCGCATTTGCACCTTCGAAATGTGCTTTAGTAATGCGACGAATGTAGTCAGCATTCTTGGTGTTCGCAAAACATTCATTGTGAACGATCACATCATAGCCTTCCGCCCATTTCTCGTTCTTATACAAATCGATTTCAGCTTCGGTACCGTTGCCCCCTTCGTTGACAACTTTCCAATCAATCTTGATTCCACGCTCAGTCGCAGCTTTCTTAAGAGCTTCCGCCTGAAACGGATAATCATGACAGCAGCCACCTGTCACCAGTAGCACCTTCAATGGTGCTACGTCTTGAGCATTCGCTGAAGTAAGGAAAATAACCGAGAGACAGAGGCTTAACACAATGCGAGCAAATCGAGTGTTCATAAATTATCCTGAATGTTGAGAAGCCTGAATGATGGCGAAATTGTATTATTCAACGTAGTTTAGCGTTCTCCTCTTTCCATTCCCAGTTTCGCAACTCTAACTCTTCAACAAAAAGGATGCCTCGCATCTAGTTCAGTCATGTTTTCCCGACGCTCGACAAAGCTCCTAGGAGTTCGACTCGCAGTTTTGAAGTATGTGGTAATTTTCTTTTGAGTGGTGATCTCCATCCTGGCACCTGTCACTCTACCAGACTTGTAGATCTCGGTTGGGGCGTCTACGAAATAGAACGCCATTGGCGAAGTTGGTTGAGCTATGATCGATTCATAATCGACAAGAAACTTCGACGACGAGTTCATCAGCTTCTGTCGTAAATGGAATGAGAAACGAAGGTCAAATTGATCTCTGTTAGGCAGGGCACCACATTAAGTTAAAGATAGATCAACTTGAAAAATTAAATTTCCCGGACTTCTAGTTCTATAAGTCTACATCGCATGAAAAAAACGTAGGTTCAATTCAAGAACTACGGCGAATGCTCCGTAGAGTAGTGTCTGCAAATCTTTCATCTTTGTTGCGAAAAGGAAATTTCACCGACTGAGGTTAAACAAAATCCCAACACCTGAAGGTGTAACAAATCCCGACCGGTAACCAATCTGCAACGGCTGATCGATGTGCTCATTTCGGTCGGCTAAGTTTAAACACTCAGTAGGATACGCCATCTTTCTTCTATTCACGAGAACGCTACATGTGATTATACCCGATGAAGATCGCTAAATTTCTTGATTCGATTGATTGTATTTAAAAGTTCGGTCGCTGACTTCGGTCGATTAGCGGGTTGCTTTGAAAGCAATCCAATGACGAGATCATTGAATAGTTCAGGAATCGACAAATGGGATTCGCGAGGGGACGGGATCGGTGAAGACAAAATGTCTCGTACTAGACTCGCTGGTCCTTTTGCGTCAAATGGTAATTTACCTGTTAAGAGCGCATAAAGCATGACACCGAGTTGATAAAGGTCGCTGCGGTGATCGATAGGTTCTCCGCTGCCTAGTAACTCTGGCGATTGGTAAGAGAGTTCTCCGATACAATCACCTTGTTGGGTGATTTGCTGGCACTGTGTGTCGTTCCAGGCCTTTGCTAGTAGCAAGTCACTGAGCATTGCTTTGTGATCGCTGGCTCGGACGAGAATGTGCTCCGGTTTAAGATTGCGATGAACAATACCTTGTTCGTGCAGTTCAACCAATGTCTCAGCGAGAT